>DASUQU010000301.1:0-3253 GCA_036280495.1 Thermomicrobiales bacterium
GGCGGCGCCGCCAGGGCGATTGCGCAGTTGATGACCACTGGCCGGGCGGACCTCGATCTACGGGAGAGCGACGTCAATCGCTTCGACGCGTACGCGACGACCAATGCCTACGTCCGCGAGCGCGGGGCGCAGCAGTACCGGGAGGTCTACGACGTCATCCACCCGCTACAGCCACTGGAGCAGCCGCGTCCGCTGCGCCGTTCCCCGTTCTACCCCTTGCAGCGCGATCTGGGTGCGGTCTTCTTCGAGAGCCGCGGTTGGGAGGCGCCTCGCTGGTACGAGGCCAATGCGCGCCTGGTCGACCGCTATGAGGTTCCGCCGCGGGCAGGCTGGTCGGGGAAGTTCTGGTCGCCGATCGCCGGCGCCGAACACCTGGCGACGCGCGAACGGGCCGCGCTCTTCGACATGACTCCGCTGCCCAAGATCGAGGTGACTGGTCCCGCGGCAGGGGAATGGCTGGAGGGGCTGACCTCGAACAAGGTGGCGCGCAAGCCGGGGAGTGTCACTTACGCGCTGCTGCTGGACGAGAGCGGCGGTATTCGCAGCGACATCACTGTGGCGCGCCTCGACGCCGAGACATTTCAGATCGGAGCCAATGGCCCGGCCGACGTGGCATGGCTGCGGCGGTTCCTGCCGTCGGATGGGGCGGTCCAGGTGCGCGACGTTACCGGGGCGCTCGCCTGCCTCGGACTCTGGGGGCCGCGGGCCCGCGACATCGTCGAGCGCGTGAGCGAGGACGATTGGTCGAATTCGTCGTTGCCCTACTACACGATGCGGGCCATGACAGTGGGTGAAGTTCCTGTGCGAGCCCTGCGCGTCTCATACGTCGGCGAGCTGGGGTGGGAGCTCTACACGTCGCCAGAATACGGCGCGCGGCTGTGGGAACTCCTGTGGGCAGCTGGCCAGCCAGACGGACTCGTCGCGGGCGGCCGCGCGGCGTTCGATACCTTGCGACTGGAAAAAGGCTACCGGCTCTGGGGCGCAGACATGCATACGGAGTACCGGCCGGAAGAAGCGGGCGTCGGCTTCGCCGTCAAGCTGGGTAAAGGGCCTTTCATCGGACGGGAAGCACTTCAATCGCGAGAAACCAAAGCCACACCGGAACGGCGCTTGTGCTGTCTGCAATTGACCGATCCGACGGTCGTGGTCATGGGTAAGGAACCGGTCTTCCTCGCCGACGGCGTCGTCGGCTACGTCACCAGCGCCGGCTTCGGTTACTCGACTGGGGAAAGCCTCGCCTACGCCTATCTGCCCGCCGGCCGCGCCGCCGAAGGCACGATTGTCGAGGTGGAGTTCTTCGGAGATCGGTTCGCCGCTACTGTCGTCAGCGAACCGCGTTGGGATCCCGAGGGGACGCGGCTGCGCGTCTGAGCCACTCACGCGGCGGGGAGCAACTTAACCGCCACCTTCCGCACCTCGAGCTCCACGCCCTGAGCCCAGAGCCCGGCTTGTGCGTCCACTGAAGCCGGGTCGATCGGCGTCTCCAACGTTCCGGAAACGACGCCGGCGCCATCGATGAGGAGCTGGAGCTGGTCACCGCGCAACTCGAACCGGTACGCATGCCAGTCGTCACCGGGGTCGAACTCTTCCTCCGCGAGCACGGGATCGGCGTTGTACCCGTCTTCCCAGACGGAGACATCGGTCAAGCGGGCTCGTGGCGTCTCCGATCCGCACGGGAAGAAAAGTCCTCCACCGAACACCTGACCGGCATCCGGGACGCCGGCAGTGAGACCAAACGATTGATCGCAGACCGATTCGAGGAGACCGTTGACGCGAATCTCGGCCTCGACGACGAAGTCGCCGCTCGGCACAGCCGAGATGACTAGCCAGGGTTCCGCGACGGCACTACTGCCCGGATTGACGAGGGTGTCGGCGGAGGCAGTCCATGAACCGGAGGCGAGGGGCTCGAGATCGTTTTGGCCGGGCGCTTCGAAGACGACATCGTCACCAGCGGCGGGGTCCGGGGTCGTTTCCGACCCCGTGCTCATCGCCGGCTGGTCGGGCGTGGCGACGACGGTCGGGGTGGGAGCCACGGTTTCCTCCTCGACGAGGGCGGCAGTGGTCGCGGTCGGCGCTTCGTCGGGGGTTGTCTCGGCAGGTGTCGGCGTGTTTCGGATGAAGCTGAGCGCGCGCGGCGTCGGCGTCGATTGGCTCTGCACCACGACCGCTGGAGTCTGGGATGGTGACCGCCCCAGGAGCCAGACGAGACCGACGGCGGCGACCAGGAGCAGCGTTACTCCTGCGGCGGCTGCGCCTGCTACGGCAAGGTTGCGCCACCCGCGGTTACGCCGGTCGAGCTCATATTGGCGTGACATGACAACCCGCCGATCGACTTCCCGTTCAACCGATGGTGCCGGTGAGCGTACCCCTTGCTGGCAGTGTTGGCAATCCCTGCGAAGTCCGGCTGGAATGACCCTGTGCTAGGCTAGAAATTTGCGCGAAACGAGCACATGCAGGGCCATTTGTTGATGATCTCCCCCGAGGGTCTCCCGACCCCCCCTAAAGCACTGACGATCGCGGGTTCCGATTCGGGAGGCGGCGCCGGCATCCAGGCCGATCTCAAGACCTTTGCCGCGTTCGGGGTCTACGGGTCGTCGGTAGTAACGGCCGTTACCGCCCAAAACACGCGCGGAGTCTTCGCCGTGGCCGAGGTCCCGGAGGAGGTCATCGCGCTCCAGATCGACGTGGTGCTCGAGGACATTGGCGCCGCGGCAGCCAAGACCGGGATGCTCTCCAGTGCGTCGATTGTGGAAACGGTCGCCGGCCGCTTGGAAGCCTGGGGCATTGAGCCGCTGGTGGTCGATCCGGTGATGGTTGCCAAAGGTGGACACCCACTGCTGCAGGAGAGCGCCGTCGCCGCCGTGAAACAGCATCTGCTGCCGCTAGCGCTCGTGGTGACGCCGAATATTCCAGAGGCCGAAGTGCTATCGGGTATCACCGTTGACTCACCAGCTGCCGCACGGGAAGCCGCGCGGACGATAGCCGCGCTCGGACCGCGTTGGGTAGTGATCAAGGGCGGTCACCTGTCCGGTGACGCGACCGACCTGGTCTACGACGGCGAGAACTTTGTCGAGTTCCACGCCGAGCGCATCGACACGCCGAACACCCACGGCACTGGCTGCGCATTCTCGGCCGCCATCGCGGCCTTGCTTGCCCGCGGGCTCGCGCCGCTGGAGGCCATTGAGGAGGCAAAGATCTGGTTGACCGGGGCGATTCGGGAGAGTTACGCGATCGGTAGCGGACATTCGCCGGT
>DASUQU010000302.1:0-2361 GCA_036280495.1 Thermomicrobiales bacterium
GGGGCAACCAGCAGGTGTGGCCGCCCGGTCGCGTACCACCAGATGGCCATCCGCGTGACTTCAATCGCGACGAGGAGGATGCCGTACATCTCGAGGGCGACCGGCTCCTCCTCGTAGCGGGCGATGAGGGAGGCCCCGAAGGGCAGGATGGAGAGGGGCAGCAGGTAGAGGATGTTGAGCCAGACCAGCACGCGGTTGGTGCGCCGGATCAGCGCGAACAGGTCGCGGTGGCCGGCCCAGGCGATGGCCACGACGACAAAGCTGATCAGGAAGGCGATGAAGGAGGGCCGCACCTCTCGCAACGCATCGCGCAGCGTCTGACCTTGGGCCAGGTCGGGCACGTGGATCTCCAGCACGAGCAAGGTGATGACGATGGCGAAGACGCCGTCGCTGAGCGCCAGCACCCGCGTTGGGTCGTGTCCCCGCTCGTAGCGCTCCCGCTGTAGCCTGTCGTCCATGGAACCCCCCATGCCGTTGCCACCCCGTCTGACGTACGCCACGACGAGGTGTGCGAGTGTACGATCGTTTTCCGGCGACGGTACCCGTGGGTCCGCCGGCAGTGATCCACGTACGGGTCGAGGAGGTGTCGCGCGCCGATGCCGCGGCACCCGTGTCTGCCAGCGTGACCCTGCGAGAGGTGACAGTCCCACCACTGGCGGGTGCGCACGTGACATTTTCCGTCCCGGTGGGCACTCACGATCCTCTTTGTGTAGCAGGCCTCGCCCGGGCAGGGATCGGGCGAGGCGCAGGGAGGAGCCACTGGTAGCGGTCTCCCGAGAGCGGTGGACATGCCTATGACAGAGCGTGTGGTCGGTCGCCTTGCGTCCTCTTCGCTAGCGTCGGTAGGTGTTGACTGCTGAACCTTGATTAGGGGATTTGCTGAGACGCGCGGCAGCGCTTGCTTCGACGGGCGTTCAGCGGACGATGCGGAACCGCAGACCGGTTCGCTGTCCCACCGTTTCTACCCCGATCGTTTCGAGGTCGATGCGATCGAGAGCGGCGTGCTCGAACAGGCGCAGACCATCCCCCAGGAAGAGCGGCATGATGTCGATGTGAAGCTCGTCGACCAGCCCCGCCTGCAGCAACTGGTGGATTACGTTGACGCCACCAACCACCTGCACCGCCTTGTCTCCGGCCACGGCCGTCGCCTGCGCCACCGCCGAGGCAACCCCATCACCCACGAACGTGAAGGTGAGACGGTCGTCCTGCTTCGGCGGAATGCGTGGCGGATGATGCGTCAGGACGAAGATGGGCACCTGGAACTCGTAATTGCCGACGTACGAGTCCGGGTCGCCCATCTCGAACGTCTTCCGCCCCATGATCACGGCGCCGGTCTCCGCAATCATGTCGGTCATGTACGTCGTTCCTTGCAGGTCCGCGAAGTCAGCGTAGAGGCGGTCGACGTTGCCATCCGCATCGGCGACGAAGCCGTCCAGCGACATCGTCATCCCGGCGATCACCTTGCCCACAGGCTGCCTCCCTTTATCTACTGCACCCGCTCTACCCAGACGTCGTCCCGTAGCGCCCAGGACCGACCGGCGAGACGGGATTACTTCGCCAGGTCGCTGAAGTCGAGGCTGTGCCAGTGGTCGGGGCGGACCGAGTAGAGGACGAACTCTCCGGTCGGGTGGTCGAGCTCGGCCACGACGAAGCCCCGCGCCTGCTCCTCGGGCAGATAGCGACGGACGATGGCGAGTGCCTGCTCGACGGTCGGCGGTCGGTCGATCTGGACGATCGTGCCTTCGATGGTGACGTACTTATAAGGAAACGTTTCCTGCTGGACGCAGAGGCTGACGACGCCCGCTTGCTCGATCAGGTCGGCCTTGCGCGACCTGCGGCCCTGGGTCCCGGTAAAGAAGGTGATGTTGCCGCCTGGCTGATGGTGATACCAGACCGGGGAGGTGTGCGGCGGCCGTTCGCCGTCCCGCGCAACACTCAGGACGGCGACGTGCGGCTCGGCGAGAAAGGCGTCGCGCTCGGCATCGGTCATTGCTCCTGGCATGGTGCCTCCTTGAATGGTGCTCGTGCCGTCGATGTTGAAGCTCGGGGCGACGCTAAAGCCGTCATGCGGGCGACACCCGCTGGTACGAGGGCTGATTACGCCAAAGCGTCGTGCGGGAGTAGTGTCATTCTGAGCCCGCAGGCGAAGAATCTCGTCAGCCGCGCACAGATGTGGAGTGGAGCCGAGATCCTTCGTTCCTCAGGATGAGGTGGCAATTCAACGTCGCTCTATTCTGCCTGGAGCACGTCATGCAGCTTTTCAGCGAACTCCTCGGGAAGCGTAGCCATGCCGATGTGGTCGCCGGGGAAGACCACGGGCTCGCTCCCAAGGCGCTCGGCCAGCGCGACCGCGGTTTCGTA
>DASUQU010000303.1:0-3616 GCA_036280495.1 Thermomicrobiales bacterium
CCCCTCGAACAGCTGCTCACGTAAAGCGGGCATTCCGATGACGTAGATGCCGGCTCCCTCGGGAAGTGTTTGCAGCAGGTAGTCGCGCGTCGCCAGCGCCGAGGTGATGACGGCGCTGGCCGGAATGTCGAGACCCATCGCCGCCAGCTTGCGCTCGTACGACTCCGGCGTCGACATGGAGTTGTTCGTCGCCAGCATCACCGGGCGCTCGCGCAGGGTCAGCGCGTCGAGCAGCTCCTTGACGCCCGGCAGCACCTCGGCGCCCCGATAGAGGACGCCATCCATGTCGAAGATCCAGGCCTTTGCCTCTCGCAGCCGGCGCAGGGCGTCGACAGAGACTGAAGGTCCGGAAACCGCCTCAATCAGGTCAACCAATAGCCGCCGCCTTCACCGCGGAACTCATAGGCGTAAATATGCCGACGCGAACCGGCTACGACCCCACGAGGGCGGGCGCCGGCTGGCCGAGCCCGATTGCCTGGCCCAGTGCCTCGTTGAACTGTGGCAGATCACCTGGAACGCGAGAGGTAATGAGGTTGCCGTCGATGACCAGCGGCTCGTCGACATAGTTAGCGCCGGCGTTCATGACGTCATCGCGGATCTTCTTCACGCAGGTGACCGTGCGCCCGTCGAGCACCTTGGCCGAGATGAGGAGTTGCGGGCCGTGGCAGATCGAGCCGACCGGCTTCCCGGATTCGACGAAACGTCGCGTGAACGCGACCGCCTGATCGACGATTCGTAGGTTCTCGGGGGCCCCGCCGCCGGGAATGACCAGCATGTCGAACTCGTCAGGCGTCACCTCGTCGAACGTCCGCTCGACCTCGAGCACGCCGCCCTTCTTCCCTTCGACCGTCCCTCGTGTTTCGCCAATCGTCACGACCGCGGCACCGAGCGATTCGAGGTGGTTCTTCGGATCGATCGCCTCGGAGTCTTCGAAATTGTTCGCCAGGACCATCGCTACCTTTTTCGCCATCGGATTGCTCCTCCCATCGTCGTCATGATCCGCGTCCGTCGCGGAAATTCGCCATGAGGCCGCCAGTATACTGGCCCCTCGGCACTGATCCGTTGGTTATTGCACCCCATGCAAGGAGCGCGCCGGGTGGATGCATCGGTCCCGGTTGGAATCCGCGACGAGGACGCCCGTGCGGTGCTGGCCGCGATCGATCCCGACGAGACGATCTCCTTCCTGCGCGAGCTGGTGCGTGCGCCGTCGGTGAATCCCCCCGGCGATGTGTCCGAGGCGGTCGCGATCTGCGAGCGCCCTCTTGTCGCGGCCGGCTTCGCCGTGCGTGCTCTCGAGCACGAACCGGGAAAGCCGAACATCGTCGCGGAGTGGGGAGCCGGAAACGGCCCGACGCTCTGCTTCAACGCCCACCTCGACGTGGTGCCGACCGGCGACGAATCGGCCTGGTCGCACCCGCCGTTCGCGGCCGAGATCGCCGACGGTCGCATCTATGGACGCGGCGCGGGCGACGACAAGGCCAGCGTCACCGCCCAGGTCATGGGAGCCGTCGCGCTGGCCCGCTCGCGGGTGCCGCTACGCGGCCGGCTGATGGTGACCGAGGTTGCCGATGAGGAGACCTCCGGGGCCGGCGCCCTCCATCTCATTGCTGAGGCTCACGTACGGCCGGCAGGCGTGATCGTCGGTGAGCAGACGATGAATCGGGTAGCGATCGGGGAGAAGGGCACAGCCGGGGTCGACATCGTGGTCAGCGGACGCACCGCACACGGTGCTTTGCCCTGGGAAGGCGCCAACGCGATCGAGGGGATGGCACGGGTCATCACCGCCCTCGATCGGGAGCTGCAGCCGCGCCTTGCCGAGCGGACTCACCCCTATTTCATGCCGTCGTCCGCCTCGGTAAACATGATCGATGGGGGTGTGAAGTCAAATGTCGTCCCGGATCGCTGCGCGATCTTTGTCGATCGCCGCCTGATCCCCGGCGAGGATCCTGTCGCGACGACTACCGAGATTCGAGAGATCGCCGAAGCGGCGATCGCCGGCGTAACCGGGATCGACGTCCAGGTGATCCCGGCTGAAGATAGGTTCGCGGCGACGATGAGCGATCCGGACGGAGCCCTGGCGCGGGCGATGCTGGCCGCGAATGCGTTTCTCGGACTGTCGACGGAGCTGACCGGGTTCAGCATGGCGTCGGATGGCCGGCACTTCGCGGCGGCCGGCTACCCGACGATCATCTACGGGCCCGGTGATCCGCGTCTGGCGCATATCCCCGATGAGTGGGTTGGCATCGACGAGGTGCTGGAAGCGACGCGGGCGTTCGCGCTCGCGGCGCTGGCATTTCTTGGTCCCGGTGCCGGGTAGGACAGACCGGATGGGCGCCCAACACACCTCGCTGGCCGTCCCGAATCCGGGGCTGCCACCGGTCCGGGACACGCTCGAGGCCGGGCTGGCGCGATTCCTGCGGTATCCGCCGCGAAGGAGGTGTGTCGACTATGTACATCGGTGGCGGATTGCTCTTGCTGATCATCGTGATCATCCTGCTGGTTTGGGTCTTCTAGACCGAATCTCGTTCGCCCCGCTTGCTGCGGTTGATCGACCGCGCTAACGCACATCGGTCACTCCAGTAGAGGATCCAGGTCCTCTGCTGGATCTTCGCGGTCACTTTATCCGCACCTGATCCACGACACCGTGGAGTTGGTCGTAAGGAACCCGGCTGGCGATTTTCGCCAGCCGGGTTCGCTAAATGCGCTATTCGGTGCCAGCTGGTCAGCCGTTGTTGGCGATGACCTCGGCAGGCTGATCTGTCTCACCACGATCCCGCAGAACGACCGCTCCGAAAGCAGCGACCGCCGATGCGATCGTGAAGAGAGACGGCAGCGACTTCGCATCCAGCTGGCCCACACCAGCAGATGGTAGCGATGCGGCCCGATCGCGGCGACGGCGTCGCTCACCGCCGACACCCGCGCGCGCTGCCCGGCGTCCCCCGCGGACGCGGCGCCCACCGCCTTCACGACCCCCGCGAGCTCTACGGCCTCCGCCACGGGCTCGACCGCCACCACCTCCCGGCGCGGCTGGGGCAACGGCCCTGGGCGCTGCCTGCGGCGTTTCCGCGACGTCATCCTCGCTCGCCGCTGAAGCAACGGCGGACGCGCTTTGCGCGATGGCGCCCTGGTCCGGGTTGGCCACGGCGACAGCAGCGGCGCCCTGCGCGATGGCGCCTTCGTCACTGTCTGCTTCAGCGAGAGCCGCGGCAGCCTGGACACGCGCCGCGCCGCGAGCTGCCAGCGCCTCGGCCGCCGCCGATCGAGCAGTCGCGGATCCTGGCCGGGCGCTAACCTGCGCGCCGTCCGCGATGAGGATCACCTCGTCATCCTGCGCCCGCACGGTCTGTGCGAAGTGACCCGCAGGGATCGCGGCCGCCAGGGCGCCCGCGGCGAGCTTTGCCGTCCAGCCCACGACCGCACGCCGGGACGCCGTCGATGCTACGGGGCTCGGCCCGTCGTGGCTCTGTCCATGTTGAACCATTGTCGTTCCTCTTCCTGAACTCGCGGGGCGAAGTGCGCGGACTCCCGACGCTGCCCGATATGATGAAATGAGCATGAATCGTTCCACCCGCTCAACTCCCGGAGCGAGGGGCGGTTCCTGCTCCTCGTCACGACA
>DASUQU010000304.1:0-3596 GCA_036280495.1 Thermomicrobiales bacterium
TGAACCGGGGCGACACCCTCTACATCGACTGTTGTGTCGATATCGACTGCACGTCGACCGAGTGCTTGACGGCGACGGGGTGCGTCTCCGGCGCCTGCGCCTACGACGTCGCGCTCAACGCCCCATGCAGTCTCGGAAACGGCGTGTACGGCATCTGTCGCAGCGACGCCGTCTGCGTCCCGGTCAGTTCCTGATTGGTCGCCGACCGCAGGAGCGGAACCCGCAAACCTCCTACGCAGCAGGCGTAGCCATTGCCGCGGGGAGCTCCTCCGCGCCGAGCTGGCTCAGCAGACCGAGATGATCGGCCGAGCCCCATGACTCGACGATCTGACCGCACTCGAAGCGGAAGATGTTGATCCCCGTCCAGGTCACCTCGCGGTCGGTCGGGGCGATCCCCTGCCACTCGCCGCCGTGGGTGCCGGTCGCGGTCCAGCGCGTTGCCACGAGATCCTCTTCGGCAACAACCTGATCGACGGTGAACTCCAGATCGGGGAAGGCCGTGAAGAAGAGATTCCAACGCTGGGAAAATTCTTCGAACCCGGTCGTATCGCCGCCGATGCCCCAGTGATGAACTTCGTCCGGCGCGACGATCTCCGCGATTTTGCCCTGATCGCCCCACCAGACTTCTTCCCAGTACATCGTCGCCAGTTCTGCGTTTTCCTCCGGCGTCGTCACCGGGCATTCAGCCTCCGGCGTCTCCTCTTGTGCACTACCAGCCATAGGGCCGGGGATCATCAGCAGCGAGCTAGCAAGTAGCGTCAAGACGGCGAATCGAAGAAACCGGATCATCGAACCTCCTCCATACCGACTCGGTGCAACCTATCGAATCTCGATCTTCCTAGCAAGACCGGCACCAACGCCCGTCACCCATCACCTATCGGCCACTTTCCCGGGCTTGTTCCAACAGGGCGATGTTGATGGCGCCATCTGCGCCGGTCGCTCCCGCGTAATCGCGACCCGCAGTCCAGGCGGCGAAGGCGGCGACCTGGGTCTCGTACGGGTTCGGGGCGGCGTCGTAGGTGCGTGCCGTTCCATCCGAGAGCGACAGTCGCCCACCGGCGGCGCCTAGCCTGGGCACGAACACACCGGTCGCGATGCCCCACCCGCCCGTGCCGTAGACCTCGACCCGGTTGGCGGGCCCCTGCACCCCGGTGGCCGCTTCGACCACTCCGGTGGCATCGCCGAGTTGCAGTAGGAGGACCGCCAGGTCTTCGACAGCGACCGACCAGTGCTGGGTGCTGAGCCGGCTGCCAAGCAACCGGGGTTGCGCGAAGCCGGTCAGCCAGAGCGCGGCATCGAGCGTGTGGGTGCCGATGTCCATGATGGCCCAGCCGCCAGAGGTGTTCGGGCGGAGGCGCCAGGCGTCGGGGAGTCTCGCGTACCGCGTCTGCCAGCTGGCCCGAACGTACGCGACCTCGCCCAACGCGCCCTCCCGGACCCGAGCGTGAAGGTCACGCAGCGCCGGGTGGAATCGTCCTTGATAGCCGACCGCCAGCCGGCGCTCGCGCCGCTCGGCCAGATCGGACAGGTCGCGCGCAGCGCCGCCCGTGATGGCCAGCGGTTTCTCCGCCAGCACGTGTTTGCCGGCCTCGAGCGCCATGCGGGCGTGCTCTTCATGGAGGTGGTTCGGCGACGCGACCCAGACCGCGTCGACGTCGGGATCGCGCAGCAGGGCTTCCAGCGTGGCATACGTGCGCGGCGCACCATGCCGGAGAGCAAACGCCGCCGACCCCTGGGGAGAGGATCCGGCGGCGCCGAGCAACTCCTGTCCCGCATTGCGCAGGACCGGCGCGAAGACCGCGTCGGCAAATCCGCCGGTGCCGACTAGCCCCCACCGCAGCCGACTCGGGTTCTCCATGGTCACATCCTCGATCCGGGCTTCCCCAGGCCGCCTCTACGAATCGTCGCAACGTGTAGCACAACCTGTGCGCGATTCCTCATCCCAACGCAGGTCGTATCATGACCCGAGACAGCAGCATAGCGAACCTGAAGGCTTTGATCAGGTGACGAACTCCCCGCGCCTTCCCATCGTCTCACTCATTCTGGCCTGCTTGTTGGCGATCGCGGCGGCGGTGGCGATCGACCCCGGCCAGCCACTGCCGCTTTCCGAGCTTCAGCTTGGGGCCGTCGGTGGAGCGCTGACGCTCGGCATCTTCGGCATTCAGGGTTTCATCTCTGTCTTGTTGGAGGGTCGCGAACTGCGCCCCGGCATGGTTCCTCCCCATCTGACCAATCCCCTCTCCGCGGCGATTGTCATCGTCTCGATCCTCCTCTTCGGGGACGCGCTGCTCCTCGGGTACGGCATCGTCACTGGCTGGGGGACAGCCGCGCTCGGCGTCGCCGCCGGGGCGGGTTGCGTCTTCCTGGCCACGCTGCTCGTCTGTTACAAGGAAGGATTCCTGGGTGACGAGGCGCGGTTCGACGATCGAGAGGACGGCGTCCCATGGTAGAGCCCTCCCCTGAAACCCGCCCATCCCAATTGGATCTGCAGACAAGTCAGGAGCGCTACCTTGCCTATCGACAGCGTCATCGAGAGGAACGACTCGCCACACGTCGCCGTATTCTGCGGTGGGTGATCCTGATTGGCACCGGTGCGTTCAGCCTGGCTTTGCTCCTCCCAGCCCTGGCGCTACGCACCCTCACCCGCGAAGTAAAGGACGTCACAGCCGGCGACGTGCTCGTCTACGCCACGGGCGACCAGACCGGCTTGCCGGTAGATCTCTCCCTGCTGAACCCCGGCACGGCAGTGCAAGTTTTCCCTGAGGGAAAGAGCGATAACGAGCAGAACCTGATCGAGCTGGTCAGGATCACCTCGGACCTCCCTGCTGGGCTGGTCGCCTACAGTGCCATCTGTACGCATCTTGGCTGCACGGTCCTGCCGGCGTTGACCGAGCAGGGCTACATCGTCTGTCCCTGCCACGCCAGCCTGTTCAACCCGGCTGCCGGTGCCGAGGTCGTTTCCGGTCCGGCAAACCGCCCTTTGCCATCCCTTCCGATCGAGGTCTCGCCAGATGGAGCGGTCCTGGCCGCTGGAGGGTTCACAGGACCAGTCGGTCCGGCCTGAACCAAGCCTCGCTACGACAGGAGCTGGTGATGACCGACCAATGGACGAACGACTCTCTGGATGCAGGGCGACGAGTAGCACCCACCGCTCGACCGACACGGACGCGGCGCGGCTGGACTTGGCTTGACGATCGCCTCGGCATCGGTGCGCTCTATCGTAAGTACGGGCGCAAGGCGTTCCCGGTGCATTCGAGCTTCTTCTTGGGAGAGATGGCCCTCTTCGCCTTCGTCATTCTCGTCCTGACCGGCATCTATCTGGGATTCATCTATGTGCCATCGAACGTGGAGATCACGGTTGATGGTGAGACACTCCCCGCGGCCTACGCCAGCGTCCGTCTGATCGAGTCGATCCCGGTTGCCAATCTCTTTCGTAACACCCACCACTGGGCTGCCCACGTCATGGTCGCGGCGGTGTTGCTCCACCTGATCCGGGTCTATTTCACCGGCACCTACCGGAAACCCCGCGAAATCAACTGGGTAGTAGGGATCGTGCTGCTGGGGTTGACCCTGGTGGCCGGGTTTGTCGGCTACGC
>DASUQU010000305.1:0-3709 GCA_036280495.1 Thermomicrobiales bacterium
CGAATCTGGCTGAGGATCGTCGGGATGAAGAGGGCGCCGACGATGACAAAGGTGACGAGCGTCGTCAGCGTGCCCAATGCGTAGAGATCCGGCTCGATGATCTGCACGGTCAACATCGCCCACAGTTGGAGAGGCAACGTATTCTGCGAGGTGGCCAGCACGCTCCGCTCGAATTCATTGAGCGAGAGGGTGAAGCCGAAGAGCGCGGCGCTGAGGACGCCCGGCCAGATGATCGGGAAGACGACCTCGAAGAACGTGCGCAGCTCACCAGCGCCGAGATCGCGCGCCGACTCCTCGATCCCCGGATCGAACCGGTTGAGCACTGCCAGCATGACCAGGAACGCGAACGGCAGCGCCCAGACGACGTGGACACCGAGCAGCGAGAGGTGACCCGGCTGCATATTCAGGATCCGCCACCACAGACTGACGCCCAGACCGAGCAGGATTCCGGGTGTCATCAACGCCAGCAGTACCGTCGGGAAGAGCAGCCGTGTGCCGGGCAGGCGGCGCCGGTAGGCAAAGGCGATGATCAGGCTGAAGGCCGCGGCGATCAGGCCCGTCTCAACCGCGACGACCAGCGTGCGCACGATCGCCTCTCCCAGCGCCGCCGCCCGCTCGCCGAAGAGCCTTTGCCACCAATGAAGGCTCACGCCCCTCAGCGGGAATGTCATGCCGCCTTGCGGACCCTGGAAGGAGAGCACCGCCATGACGATGATCGGTCCGTAGAGGAAGAGAAGGATCAGACCGAAATAGAGACCGAGACCAATATTGAACCAGCGCCCGCCCTGGATGCTCCGGGTCCGTCCCATCAGAGCCCCTCCGCGACGCGCCCATAGCGGAAGAGGACAGCCACCCCGGCCACCGTGACCAGGACGAGGATGCTGGCGGCTGCGGCGGCCTGCGGAAACTGGATGTAGGTGACGAAGTTCTGGATACCGAGACCGACTGAGCTCGTCTTGCCGCCCCCAATCAAGCGAACGGTCGCGAACTCACCCATGCTCAGCACGAAGACAAAGACCGCGCCGATCACGATCCCCGGTCGCGCCAGTGGCAGCAGAATCTCGGTCAGCATGGCCCACCAGCCGGCGCCGGAATCTCGCGCCGCCTCCAGAATCGCGGGCTCGATTGTGGAGAGGGAGAAGAAGATCGGCGAAACCATAAAGAGCAGATAGAGCTGGATCATCGCCACCCGGACGGCAAAGTCCGAGAAGAGGAGGAAGTCGAGCGGCTGCGAGGTGACCCCCAGATTAATCAGGGCGGTGTTGAGGAGTCCCTCGCGACCCATCATCGGGATCCAGGCAATCGCCCGGATGAGAAAGCTGGTGAAAAACGGGGCCAGCGCGATGATGAACAGTGCGAACTTCCGCCGCAAGTCGGGTACCACCAGCGCGAGGTAGTACGCGACCCAGAATCCGAGCAGGAACGTCACGATGGTTGTGATCACGGCGTTGAAAACCGTATTGCCCAAGGTGCGGATGAAGACATCCGAGTCCGCCAGCAGTCGGTAGTTGTCGAGCGTGAAGACGCGATTGAAGCCGCTCAGTGTCGGCTCGAAAAAGCTGACGACGAGCACGACCACAACCGGGATGAGCAGGAACGCGAGCAGCCAGACGATCGGGAATGCCAGAAGCAGTGCCCAGACGCTCCCCGCGGCCAGACGTAGCCGGGAGGCTGAAGCGGGGGGCGCGGCGTGGGTACCCCCCACGACGCTAGGCGAGGAGGAGCTGGACATCCTCGGGCTCCCACTGCAGGCGAACCGGCTCGCCCTCCACCAGATCATCCCAGGCACGGATGTTCTCGGCTCGCTTCGCGATGAACGTCTGGCCATTGGGAAGGCGGCAGTGAAGCTTTACGATGTCGCCCAGGTACTCCAGGAAGATGAGTGTCGCGAGGACGTGATTCGGTCGCTCTGAAAGCGGCGTGCCGGTGATCGCCGGTTCGGCCGAAACGCTGCTAGCCCGCACCGACGCGTGGAGATGCTGACCGACAGCAACGCCGGTCGCATCGTGGCGGGCCAGGAGTCTCAGGCCGTCACCCTCGACCCAGACCTGACCGTCGGTGATAGCGCTGATCTGACCGGGCACGACGTTGTTGTCGCCCATGAATCCGCTCGTGAAGAGGTTGGCCGGGCGCCGGTAGACGTCTTGCGGTCTCCCCACCTGCTGGATTCGCCCATCCTGCATGACCACGATCTGGTCGGCGATGGCCAGCGCTTCCTCCTGGTTATGGGTGACGTGGATGAAGGTGATCCGCAGCCGGCGCTGCAACGCGCGTAACTCGACCCGCATCCGTAACTGGAGCAGGCGGTCGAGGTCGCCCAGCGGCTCGTCGAGGAGAAGCACTGTTGGCTCGGTGACGAGGGCACGGGCGAGGGCCACCCGCTGCTGCTGTCCGCCCGAGAGCTGACGGGGGCGCCGATCGGCCATTGCCCTGAGATCCAGAAAGTCCAGCGCTTCTTCCGCCCGCCTCCGCCGTGCCTCTCGCGGCAGACCTCGCATCTTCAGACCGAACTCGACGTTGTCCCGCACGGTTTTATGGGGAAAGAGACCGTAGTGCTGAAAAACGGTCGAGATGTCGCGGCGGGCCGGCGGCACGTCGTTGGTGCGGACACCGTCGAGGAGGAATTCACCCTCGTCTATCGTTGCATGTCCCCCGAGCATCCGCAGCAGGGTCGTCTTGCCGCAGCCGGAGGGACCGAGCAGCACGACGTAGCTGCCGCCTGCCACGGTCAGGTCGACGTGATCGACCGCCGTAACGCCCTCGAACCGCTTGGTGACGCCGCGCAGGACAACCGTGCCCTTACCCTGGTCCGGGACGGTGGAATCCGCGACTGGGGTCTGCTCCCGCGTCACGACGGCCGCCATTGCTCGCCTCCCATGCCCGGCACTCGATTCGGTCGCGCTGATTGTCCAGTCCACGACCTGGGATCGCGGATCAGACCCGGTCCCACACGCTCAGTTCGTTCCATCGGCAGCGAAGGGATCTCCACTTCGATGTATGAGCGCGGGCCGGATCGCGACCCGCGCCCCGAAGATCTCGATCGTTACGAAGCCAGGAACTCGTTCCACTTGCTGACGAGGTACTGATGCTCGTCCATGACCGAGTTCCAGACCGCAATATTGGACATCCGGGTCTCGTAGCTTCCACCGTCGCGGACCTCGCCTTGCTTGGCCACGACGCCACCGTCCGGCGCCAACATGTCCTCGGCCGCCGGCTCGCCGCCATACCAGTAGGCCCACTCGGCGTCCGAAAGGTGCTCCCTGGCGTTCTCGGGAATCGAGAAGTAGTAGCCCTGGCGCGCAACCAGCGCACCGGCCCACCCGTTCATCCACCAGTCGATGTACTCGTAAATCGCGTCGAGCGTTGCCCCGGAGGCTTGCCCGTTGATCATGATCCCGCCGTGCCAGCCGCGATAGCCTTCTTGTGGGCTGGCGTAGATGACGGGGATGTCGCGGGTCCGCAGCGCCGTTACCGCGGGAGACCACATGCTCTCGACGACGACCTCGCCGCTGGCCATCAGGTTGACCGACTCGTCGAAGGAGTTCCAGAACGCGCGGAACTGCCCGGCCTGCTTCTGCTCGATCAACAGATTGAGAATGGTGTCGATCTCGTCCCGGGTCATGTTGCCGATATCGGCGAACGTAGCGAGTTCGGCGGCCTGCGCCCCGAGGGCCAGGTCCATGAGACCGGTTGCGGGATCGTTGTAGAG
>DASUQU010000306.1:0-3361 GCA_036280495.1 Thermomicrobiales bacterium
GATCATCCCCTGGGCGAGCCTGGCGGGGGAGCTCTCCGCCGAATTCAAGATCTCCGGGATGCCCCAGAACCGCTTCATGGCCATCTACCACACCGCCTTGCACGACGCCGCCATCGCGGCCTGGGACGCCCAGGTCGCCCACGCGCGGCCGAGTCCGGGCGCGACCAGCGACGAAATCACCCCCGCCGCGGGGGTCGACCCGGAGCAGCCGTCGTTCCCCTCGGCGCACGCCGCGGTCGCGGGCGCGGCGGCGACGGTGCTCGCCTACCTCATCCCCGACGCTCCGTCGGGCCGCTTCGACGCGCTCGCCGCGGAGGCGGCCGAGTCACGGATCGCCGCGGGAGCTGCCTTCCCGAGCGATGTCGAGGCCGGGCTCGCGCTGGGGCAGGCGGTCGGCGAAAAGGCGGTCGCCCGTGCCAAGGGCGATGGAGCCGACGCCGAGTGGGACCCGGCGACCATGCCGACCGGTCCTGGCTTCTGGCAGCCGACGCCGCCGGGATTCGTCGAGACGCCGTTTGCCCCCTTGGCCGGCGACCAGCTGACCTGGGTCATGACCAGCGGCGACCAGTTCCGGCCGGCTGCTCCGCCCGAGTACGGATCGGCGGCGTGGAAGTCCGAGCTCGACATGGTGCTGGAGCTCGCCGCCAACCGGAGCTTCGAGCAGGAGCGAGCGGCCATCTGGTGGGGCACCAACAGCCCGGCCGGGCTCGTCAACGAGTGGACCCGGGAGCTGATCCTGCGCGACGGCCTCGACCTGCCGCATGCCGCGCGGATCCTGGCCGATGTGCACGTCGCTATCGCCGACTCCTCGATCGCGGTCTGGGACGCCAAGTACACCTGGTGGACCTCGCGCCCGATCACCGAAGCTCCGGACCTGAAGACGGTGATCCCGACCCCGCCCTACCCGGCCTACCCCTCGGGCTATTCGGCCGTCATGGGCGCCGGGTCGACCGTCGTCGGGCACTACTTCCCGGAGGCGGCCGACGACATGGCCGACCGCGCCTGGGAAGCGGCCGCCTCCCGCGGCTGGGCCGGCGTCCACTACGTGATCGACGACGACATCGGCCTGACGATGGGTCGCCAGGTCGGCCGCCTCGTCTGCTCCCTCGCCGGCGCCGATCCGGTGGACGGCGCGGCCTAACGGCTGTCGACTTGGAACCCGGTTCAAAGAAGTGGATCTGACCGACAAGGCGACACTTGCGCCGTAGACGCGGTCGACAATCGCGAGGGCCGGGACATGCTCCCGGCCCTCGCTCTCGCCAATCGTTCACCGAAGTGACTTTTGAAACGGGGTCTAAGTGCAGGTCCCCGAGCGAGGCAAGTCGGCTACGGCAACGAATTTGCGGCCGCGCTCGAGGCCGTCGCTACCCTGAGTTCCCGGTTGGTCATCGGCGGGTGCATGACCGGTGTGGTATCCAGGCCGGCGACATTCATTCGAAACGCGTACGCCCCCTAGCCATCCGGGATCTGCTCGATCCGCTGCCGGGTCACCTGGTAGGCAGCCGAGGGTGGCGTACCAGCCTCGGTCTGGCTGGCGTGCGGAGTGTGGAAACTGGCGTGAGTGCGGCGTCGATCGTCCCTAGGGCCCGACCAGCTCATCAATCATCTGATTGATCTGTTGCTCGGCCTGCGTCAGACCGGTCGCCGCGTCGATTTGGCCGAGGCAGACCGCCGTGAAGTTATCGTGGATCGCCTGCCAGAAGCGATCCCGGTTGTGGACTTGCCCAACCCATCTGCCGTAGGGCAGGACATTGAACGCGGCCTTGAGCACAGGAGCCGCCTCGAGAATCGCGGGGTCGTTCTCCAGCGCCTTCAGCGACGGTAGCGTGTACGTTGTGAGATTCCAGGCGCGCGCATTGTCGGGCTGGGCCATGAAGTCGATGAATTTCCAGGCTGCTTCCTTGACCTCAGGCGCAGCATTGACGTTGACGACTTCGCCCCAGCCAGACTCGGCGGCATAGAGGTTTTCCGTGCCGGCATAGGGTGGCATGTTCACGTAGTCGAAGTCGATGTCTCCGGGAAACCCCTGTTGCCCTTCCGGGATGACCCAGGGACCGCGCATCGCCATCGCCGCCTTCCCCTGGAAGAACCATTCGAAGCCTTCCTCCGAATATGACGTCTCGTCATCGACGTGGTACTTGGTGATCAGGTCAATCTCGTCCTGCCACGCCTTTTTCGCCGCGTCAGTCTGGAAGTTCACATGGACGTCGTCGTCGGCCCAGTAGTCCGCCCCCTGCTGCAGGATCATCGCCAGGAAGAGGAACGTGATGGTGTCGTTGTCGGTGAACTGGAACCCGGCCCGCGTGAGCCGCCCCTGATCGTCGTAAGTCGCGGCTTTGACCGCGTTGTCGATCAGCTCTTGCCAGGTCGCTGGTTGGTCCGTGACGCCAACCTCCTCAAGAATGGTCCGATTGACCAGCATGCACCCGTTCTCGAGGTTGTTCTCTTTGGGCATCCCGTAGAACTGCCCGTTGTACTGATAGGCTCCGTACGCGGCTTCATAGAAGCGATCGGTGTAGCCCTCTGCCAGGTTCGCGGGAACCGGGTCGAGGAGGCCAAATGCGGCGTAGTCCGTGACCCAGGTGCCAAACATCTGCTGCATGTCGGCGACGGTGCGGGAGTTGTAGCCCGCCTGGAGCTTGCTGATCAGGACGTCATACGGAAAATACTGATAGACGATGTTGATGTCCGGATTGGCCGCCTGGAAACGCTTGATCATCTCGATGTTCCCGGCCACCCAGGCCGGACCGTTATACGTCCACCAGGAAACGTTGAGCTTCCCTTCAACCGGACTGCTGTACGTAACTTCCTCTGGCTCGGCGGTTGGTGACGCATCCTGCGCCCCGACCAGATGCCGCCGCTGCAACGCAATGCCCGCGGTCAGCGCCGCGGCACCTTTCAGCAGATTCCGTCGTCCGATGCTGCTCTGTCGTGGCATAGCGAACCTCCTGCGCCTCTTCTCGACGTTCCCAAGCTCATGCCTTGCCCACCGAGCGCGCCGGGACCTTCCGACTGCGGCGTTGGGAGAGACAAAGGGGCGAGTTCCGCCATAGGAGGAATGGACGCACTCGTGGTGATGTCCCTCAATATCGCACAATGATCGCGACCCTGTCTCCTCCTCTCCAGTTGGGTTGGTGAATCAGGCAAGACCCGGGACGCGATCGGCTGGTCTTTGGCGTCGAAAGCGAGGGTGAAATTGGCAAAGATCGCGATCATTGGGGCCGGTGGGTATGTCTTTCCGTTGCGACTCATCGGTGACATCCTCAGCCATCCCGAACTCCAGGATTGCACGCTCTCCTTAATGGATATCGATCCTGGCAGGCTCGAACGGACCGCCGATGCCGCACGCACGCTCGTCGCC
>DASUQU010000307.1:0-3422 GCA_036280495.1 Thermomicrobiales bacterium
AAGAGGGAGTAGTCGATCTCCTCCCAGTAGTCCCCTTGCTTCTCTAGACGGATGATGTCGGAGCGGTCCATCTGGACGACGTCCTGCTCGACATTTCCGGTATCGACCATCGCCTTGATCTTGGACGGATCAGGTCCTTCCGACTCGATTACCGTGATCCCGCACAACTCTTGGAAGGGCATGAAGTAGGCCTCGCGTTGAGCGTCCTGGAACGCGCCGCCCCAGGACTGCACGCGCACCTCTCCGGAGCCCTTGAGGTTCTCGGGGACACTCTCGTACTCGGGCAGGGGCGGGACCTCCTCCTGCGCGCTGGCATGGAGCGGGATGCCGGCTTTGAACAGGATGCTGGCGGCGGATGCACCCGCCACGAGTGTGCCGCCGCGACGCAGCAACTGGCGACGACTCATCAACTCGAGGTCGCGCATCATCTCGTGCCGGCGGGCACGACTCGCGGCCTGCATCTCGACGATGGGATCCCAGGGATTCCGCATGGCAGCCTCCAAACCGTCGAACGCCCACGACCCGGGCGATGCCCAGACGGGCAATGTTCCTGTCGCTCCCTCGTCTGACGTGCCAGCGGGTGTTCCGAGTCATCGCCAAGCCGGTCGCGCACGGCCCACCTGCGTCGTCGTCCATTGGGAGTTTCGGTTCAGTGTAGATGGGTCGTGTCAGGCTGTCGATACGTGACGGGTGTCGGTCAGTCGGAAGTCGGGATGTCAGAAGTTGGCTAGCAATGCGCTATCGGCTATTCGGCTCTTCTCGTCCTAACCGACTCACGGACTGACCGACTTACCGGCTCAGCCATCAGGTAGAATCGCAACCCGGTCAAAATCATGTTGCGCCTGGCGCGAAAGGACGATGGGGAATGTCGAGCCTCTACGAGGCGAAGCAGTTTGCGCACGACTGGATCGACCAGAACCGGCAGCGGCTCTCAGACTTTGATCTCGAGATCTGGCGCTACGCCGAACCAGCGTGGCGAGAATACCGCTCCGCGAAGGCCTACGTCGACCTGTTGCGCGACGAAGGGTTCGAGGTCGAGGAAGGGAGTGGTGACATGCCGACCGCCTTCCTCGCCACCTGGGGAACGCGCGGCCCAGTGATCGGATCCTACGCCGAGTATGACGCCGTTCCCGGCAACTCGCAGCAGCCCGTACCGCACCAGGCGCCGCGTGAGGGTCTCCACCCGTACGCGGCCGGCCACACCGACCCGCATTCCATGCTTGGAGTCGGCGCGCTCGCCGGGTTCCTCGCTGCCAAGGCGGCGATGGAGAAGCACGGCATCGCTGGGCAGCTCCGCTTCTTCGGGGAGCCTGCGGAGAAGGTCTGCGGCTCGAAGCCGGTCCACGCCGCTAAGGGCTATTACGACGGAGCCGACGCGTTCATCTCCTACCACCCGATGAATGCCAACACCACCGTCTGGGAGACGCACTGCGGCTCATACTGGAGCGCGGTCTTTACGTTCGAATGCGCCGAGCCGGAGCGGTGGCTGGGGAAGGGGCTGTCGCCGAAGGCGCACGACGATAGCGCGGCGAATCCTCACAGCGTGGCGCGTACGCCCGGCGCCATCGACGCTCTCTGCCTGATGTACACCCTGACCAAGTACACCAAGGAGGCGATGTTCCCGCATACGGGGACGTGGACGCTCAACGAGTTCATCCTCGCCGCGGGCGACGCCACCTCCGACAACCTGCCGCCGCGATGGAGTCAGATCCAGTATTCCTGGCGCTCACCGACCCTGGAGATCCAGCAGCAGATCTATCAGGTGCTGGAGAACAACGCCAAGCAGGCTGCGGGAGCGACAGGCTGCCGCGCCCACGTCCAGTGGGTGACGAAGACGCGGCCCGGGTTGGCGAACAACGCGCTGGCCGACCTCACCTACCGCAATATGGAGCTGGTCGGTGCGCCGACCTACGCAGAGGAGGCCAAGGAGTTTGGCCGCGAGATCCAGCGCACGCTCGGCCTGGAGCCGATGGCCGAACCCTTTCCCGGGGCCTTCGAGGAGCTGATCCCGCCGCGGGAGTACGAGGCGGCGACGCGCAAGCTGCTGCCGGAGTGGCAGAAGAACTTCACCTCCGACGATTACACCGACTACACCTGGCATGCGCCGACCGTGCGCGTCTTCACCGGCCGCCCGGTTCTGCGCACACCGCACCGGGGATTCGAGTATCCGGCTTGGGCCTACAACGCGATGGGCGGACGGCCGGAGATCGTCGATCCGGGGATTTTTCTGGCCGGGAAGACGATCGCCGGTACGGTGCTCGATCTGCTGACAGTCGAGGGCGAGCTGGAGAAGGCGAGAGCCGAGTTCAATGAGCGGACCGGCGGCGGTGTCGGTGGCGAACGATGGATGGCACCGCTCCTACCACGAGATTTCCAGCCGCCGATCGACCTGCGCTGGCCGGAGTACGTGACCACCGAGCGCGGTGAGGAGTGGTGGATTCCCACGCCGGTCCCGGGCGCCAGCGAGCGCATTGCGTAAATCGGAAGATCGCAAGGCGGTGGCGCCGCGGACCGGGATAATGGCGTGAAAGACTACGCGAGCTACTCATTCTGGCTGGAGACGAGCGGCGATGACCTGGCTCCCCGGCCGCGACTCGATGGCTTTATCGACGTCGACGTCGCGGTGATGGGAGCCGGGTACACCGGTCTCTGGACAGCCTATTACCTCCTGCGCCGCGATCCTTCGCTGCGGGTCGCGGTCGTCGAGCGAGAAATTGCCGGCTTCGGCGCATCCGGTCGCAATGGCGGGTGGTGCTATCCCGGCTTCCCAGTCTCGATCGGATTGTTGCGAGAGCGATTCGGGACGGAGACCGCCCGCGCGCTCTCCAGCGCGATGGTCGACACCGTCGACGAGATCGAGCGAGTGGTCGCCGATGAGGGAATCGACGCGCAGTGGGCACGCGGCGGTGCGCTACGTCTGGCGCGCGGTGAACACCAGCGACCGAGCATCGAGGGCGCCTACCAGACACTTGACGCGCTCGGACTCGCCGGTCGGTACGAGTTGCTCGACGCCGCGCAAATCGCCGAGCGCGTTCGAGTGACCGACGCGGTCGCCGCGCTCTACTCGCCTTTTGGCGCCAGCGTCCACCCAGCGCGGCTGGCGCGAGGTCTGGCACGGGCGGTGGAGCGGCACGGGGGCACGATCTACGAGCAGACACCGGTCGTCGATTACGAATCTGGACCGTCGCCGCGCTTGATCACGCCGTACGGCGACCTCCGCGCCGGCACAATCGTCCTCGCCGGCGAGGCCTACTCGCAGCAGCTCCCAAAGCTGCGCCGCACGCTCGTCCCCATGTACTCGCTCATCGTCCTTACCGAGCCACTTACGGAGAGTGACTGGGACCAGATCGGCTGGCGCAACCGGGAGCTGGTCGCCTCGTCCCGGATGTCTGTCGACTACCTCAATCGCACGGCGGACGGAC
>DASUQU010000308.1:0-2079 GCA_036280495.1 Thermomicrobiales bacterium
ACCAGGATGAGAATCGCCGCAAAGAGGCGTGGCAGGAATTCGAAGATGCCGGCCAGCAGTCCGTTAAGCGGCGCCGTGACGAGCTCGAGCCCTAGCGCGTCGAAGACCGCGATGAGGACGAAGAGCATCACCAGCCAGAAGACGATGCGACCTATGACTTGTGCGGTGTCACCGGGCGCTGTCGTCGCAGCCGGATCGTTGCTGATGGCGGGAGCGAGCCGGCGGTCTAATCCGGTACGACGCAGCGCCGCCGTCACGCCCGCTTGCAGCAGCCGCGCGATCACCCAGCCGACAATCAAAATAATGAGCGCGCCGAGGACTCCGCCAGGAATCTGGTTCTGCACCCCGACCCAGAACGTTTCCACGTCAGTGGGGTTCGGCATGATGGACCTCCCGTTAACGATTCCTAACTTGAATATCTTCTGTCGTGTGAACTGTCTCAGAGTATAGCAAGATTCACGCCAAGAAGCGGGCCGATCAGCTATCTACTTTGCCGGATCGGCACTCTGCTCAATAGCGGCAACCCGTTGGGTCAGCTAACTGAGATTGTGAGCCTCCGTAAGGAGGGCCAATTCCTGCGCGGACTCGGGGAACGATAGAGAGCCGCCGGCTCTCTCTATCCTGATGACTCGGCCGCAGCGGCTCCCGTCCACTTGAGACTCTAGCAACCGTGTCAAGCTGGCACGTTTTCTGCTAGTGTCCGTACAATGGCGGTCGGTTGCCCCTTCCCTCTCGGCCGCCTGAGGTCCCCAGCCCGGACCCCTAAAGCGCCTCTCGAACAACTCGGGAGGCGCTTTGTGTTCAGGACGCACATGGCGGCCACGTCGTCCCGCGACGTAGAGCGTCCTGCAAGACCGAGGTGTCACCATCGCGGCTCTGACCACCGAGTGGGAGACCCGTCGATACAGTGCACCTGAGGCTTGACAGGTCATGACAATCGCTCGCGCGATCCGAAATGCTTCGCGACCCGCTAGAGTGAGAATCAACGATGGTAACGAATCCGCCGAGCCAAATTGGGTCAGGTGCGCAGATCGCCGCGTATGATGGTGCCTCTTGGCTCAGCTAATGTGAAAGGGGCATTCGATGTCGGACCCGGGACAGGTCAACGAACGAGGCGATGGTGGACCTGGTGCGCTCGATTTGCATCCGGAAACAATCGTTCTGGACCGCGACGGAGTGGAGGTTCTCCGCATCAAGGGCGTTGTGCCCCTGCCAATCGGTGCAACGGTCCAGCTTAGTACTTCAACGGTAGACGTGAAGGTCATCGGGGTGCGCCTGCTTTGCGCGCCCGAAGGGCAGCCAGCGGTACTCTGTCTTGAAGTCGAAGTTCCACCTCCCGGCTACAACGTCTGACTCCTGTCGCGCGCCGGCGAGGCGCGTGGTGCGCGGGGTCGTGAAGGAGCGCCGACGGGTGGTCTGGGGCTGGACGATGTGCTTGCCGGGCTCTTCGGCGGCATGCTCGGCGGCGGGACGTGGCAGCCACAATTATCGCCTGGATCCCTGGTTCATACTCGCGCGTCGAGCCGGTCGCGTGCGGGGTGGGGAGCGGCGAGCAGATGCCGGAGACCCCGCAACGGGATCCCGACCCAAGATGGGCGAGTGCGCAACTCGTGCCCTAACTGGTAGACGGCTTTCTCTAACAGGAAGACATCGATCAGAACCGTTAGGTCCTCACGCGAAGATGGGATCAGCTGTGGATCGACCGCGTCCAGGTACTCGCGCAGGAAGGCGGCCGAGGTCCACAGCTGCCAGTTTCGCGCCGGGGACTCCAGCTCCGCCCTGACCACCTCACCCGGCTCTATCTCGTCTTCGGTTTGTTCCCACTGGCCAGCATCGGCAGCATAGGCAAACGAGCGGAGCATGCTCGCCACGTCCCTCAGCGGTGGCCGCTTGAGCCGGCGCTCGGCCAAGGGACAGATCGGCTCACCCTCGAAATCAATGATTGCAACATCGGCACCGGTGACCAGCGCCTGGCCCAGGTGGTAGTCGCCATGGCAGCGGATGGCGGTCGCGACGAGTCGCCGCCGAACCAAGCGGTGGAAGTGGGCGAGCAGATCCTGCTCGCGCTCGAGCAGCTCC
>DASUQU010000309.1:0-9597 GCA_036280495.1 Thermomicrobiales bacterium
GCTCAATGCCACGGCTGCGCTCTCGACTGCATACGCCTGCAACTCGCCGGTCGTGTGCGTGACAGGGCAGATTCAGTCTGATCTCATCGAGTTCGGCCGCGGACTTCTCCACGAAATTCCAAATCAGCTCGGCATGATCCGCTCAGTAACAAAGCACGCCGAACGCGCAACGACACCGCCGGAAATCCCGGGTCTCGTGCAACGAGCATTCGCAGAAGTCCGACGCGGCAGGCCGCGTCCGGTCGAAATCGAAATCCCGCCGGACACGCTCTTCGCGACTGCGGACGTCGAGCTGCTCCCGCCGGCAGAAACTCCTGAGCGGTTGGCCGGCGACCCCGACTCACTCGAGCAGGCGGCGCGCTTGCTCAGTAGCGCACGGCGTCCCTTGATCTGGTCCGGTGGCGGAGTGTTGAGAAGCGGCGCTTGGAACGAGATGCGCCGTTTGGCGGAGCGTTTACAGGCCCCGGTCGTCATGACGGCCAACGGGAAGGGCGCCGTCTCTGATCGAGATCCGCTCGCGCAGAACATCCTTGGCGGCATGGAACTCCTGCGGGAGGCCGACGTCGTCTTCGCAGTCGGAACCCGCTTCGTCGACCCGGCGACGGCAAAGTGGGGAGTCAGCCCGGAACAGACCATTATCCAGATGGACATCGATTCCGAAGAGATCGCGCGAAATCTGCCCGTCAGCGTCGGCATCGAGGCCGATGCCAGGGCGGGTCTCGCGGCCCTGGCCGCCCTCCTCGAGCACCAGGGCCCCGCGCGACCGACCCGCGCGGCGGAATTAGCGGAGCTGAAACGGGGTGTGGCGGCTCGGGCGCGCGCCGTCGGCGTACAGGCGGAGTACGCGCTGGCCATCCGCGAGGCGCTCCCCGATGACGGCATCTTCGTCTCCGAGATGACCCAGGTCGGTTACTGGTCAAACTTCGCCTTTCCCGTCTACGAACCGCGGACCTACATCACCCCCGGCTATCAGGGCACGCTGGGATACGGTTTCCCGACCTCGCTGGGAGCGAAGATCGCGCATCCCGACCGGTCCGTGGTTTCCATCAATGGCGACGGCGGCTTCGGTTTTTGCCTGAACGAGCTCGCGACGATGGCCCTTCATGAGATCGCGGCGGTTGCCATCGTCTTCACTGACGACGCGTTTGGGAACGTGCGTCGCATCCAGCAAGAGCAGTTCGGCGGTCGCACGATCGCGTCCGACCTGCTGAATCCGAACTTCCTCAAGCTCGCCGAGGCGTTCGGAGTGGCCGGCCGGCACGCCGACACCCCAGACAAGTTACGCACGACCCTCAGAGAGTCGATTCGTGCCAATGAGCCGACGCTTATCGCTGTTCCCATCGGTCCAGTGCCGAATCCCTGGACGGTCCTCGGCGTCCGTTGAGGGGGCCAAGAGTACGCAGGCACTGGCAGGGGCCCTGGTCCATTTGACCAAGACTCTGCCCCTGCCAGGATTTGTCCGCGCATGAAACGGTACTGCGCCGCGTGCGGCTCGCCGACTGAAGAACGGGCCGTCGAGGGCTCCCTCCGGCCGGTCTGCACCACCTGCGGCCAGGTTGTCTACCTGGACCCGAAGCTCGCCGTGGCGGTCTTGATTGCCCGCGACGGGCGCCTCCTGCTCGGCAAGCGCGGGCCAGGCGCCCGGGAGGCGGGCAAGTGGAGCTTTCCGGCGGGCTTCGTCGAGCGCGGCGAGGGGGTCGAGCGGGCCGCGGCGCGGGAGGCGCGAGAGGAGACCGGGCTCGACGTTGTCGTCGGCGATCTGGTCGGACTCTATTCGAGTGACGGCGAAACAGTCGTCCTCGCGGTCTACGAGGCAACCTTCGGGGCCGGGGAGCCGCGTGCCGGAGACGACCTCGTGGAGGTCGCCTGGTTCACCCCCTCTGAGCTGCCCGAGCTGGCGTTCCCGCGCGACCAACACATCCTGGACGAGTGGCTATCCTCTCGATCGGGGGAGGAGTCCTGAACGGTGTCAGGCAGCAGACCTCTAGATGTGGAGTGCGTGTCCGAGGAGATCGAGCGCGGCCTCGTGAATGACCTCGGAGACTGTCGGGTGCGGGAAGACGCTGATTCCGATCTCCTCCGGTGTCACCTCGAGCAGACGCCCCATCGCCAAGCCGCCGATGAGCTCTGTCGCATGCGGACCGACAATGGTCATGCCGAGCATGTCGTTCGTTTCGGCATCGGCAACGACCTTGGCAAAGCCGTCGGTCTCTCCTTCGATGACGGCCTTGCCATTCGGCCGCATCGGGAACTTGCCGGTCTTGACCGTTCGACCATGGTCGATGGCCTGCTTCTCCGTCCACCCCACGCTGGCAATCTCGGGACGACAGAACGTCACCATCGGCGAGTTCAGGACGTCAAGCGGGTAGGGGTCGTGCCCGGCGATATGCTCGACGGCGATTACCCCCATGTGCATGGCCGTGTGCGCGAGCATCTGCTGGCCATTGACATCACCGATGGCGAAGATGTTCGGGACATTCGTCCGCATCACGGCGTCGACCGGGATCAGCCCATCCTCGGTCGCCACCCCGACCTTTTCCAAGCCGATGTCTTCGACGTTTCCCTGGCGGCCAATGGCTACCAGCAGAACGTCGGCCTCGACGACCTCCTCCTTCCCCCGATCGTCTTTGACCCGCATTCGCACACCCGACTTGGTCACGTCGATGTCGTCCGCGGTTGGGCGAGAATTCGGAAAGACGGCGATGCCCTGTCGTTTGAACGCTCTGATGAGCACGGCTGCGGCTTCCTCGTCCTCGGCGGGGACGACGCGCCCGACCAGACTGACCTTCGAGCCGTAGCGGCCATAGATCGACGCCCATTCGACCCCAACCGCGCCGCCCCCGCGGATGATGAAGCTCTGTGGCAGCGATTCCAGCACAACCGCATCGTCCGAATTGATGACTCGCTTGCGGTCGAATGGCACATCCTTGATCGCCCGGGGCCGAGTTCCCGTGTCGATGATGATGTTGCGCGTGTTGAGCGTGAAGGGCGCACCGTCCCCAGCGGGCGTGACCTCGACCTGGCCGGGACCGGCGATGCGACCGAACCCGGCGATCACCGGGATCTTGTACTTCTTGTCGAAGAGGTACTGGAGGCCTTTGTACTGCCCGTTGACGACTTTGAACGACCGATCTAGTGCCGCAGGGTAATTGAAAGCGACCTCTCCCGCGATGTCGACGCCGAATTCCGCGGAGTTCTGGACCTCCTCATAGACGTCCGCTGATTTCAGAAATGCTTTGGTCGGAATACAGCCGCGATGGAGGCAGGTGCCCCCTAACTTATCGATCTCAACGACCACGGCATCGAGTCCGAGCTGTGCGGCGCGGATCGCGGCCACGTAGCCGCCGGTACCCCCGCCGATGAGGACGACGTCGAACGCCTCGCCGTCCCGCGGGCTGTACTGCTGGTCTGCCATGTGAAGGTTTCCCTCTTCCCGATCGCTGAATGATGCATGTGCGAGGTGATCGCCATGTCGTGTGTTTTCAAGCCGGTATCGGCACAAACGCCCGAGAGTATACGACGCGCTCTGCGGCCCTCCCGCGACGGCGTGTCTCGGGCAGGGGCGGCAATCGGTGCTAAAACCAAAGGTCACCAGGAAGCGTAGGATCCGCTTCGTCGGCGTCAGGATCGTCGAGGACGTCTTCTTCCGGAAGCAGATTGGGAATCATCAGTAGTGGCCTCGGACCGGCATACTTCCGCGATGGCGGCGCGGCGCCCTCAACACCAGTGCAGCACCAGAAGGGAGAGCAAGTATGGCGGGGATTCGGCGTATGCGCCTGGACCAAGCTCAAAGTGCGCCGGCCACGGTTCCGATCTTCGTTGGTTCTGTCTCCACCCAGGAGGTAGTCAACGAGGCGCTCGCGGAGTTGCTGCGAGTGACGGCAGTGACGTTTGAAATGGGAGCAGTCAATCGCCCTCACCGCCATACGACCGATCAGGTGCTGATCGCCACTTCGGGAACCGGCTTCGTCGCCACTGACCAAGAGCGCTACCCTCTGGAGCCGGGGGACATCGTGTTCGTTCCCGCGGGGATGCGACACTGGCACGGAGCCAACCCGGACACGACCCTTACGCACTTGTCGATCTTGACTCCGGGGCACACCGAGATAGAGGATGACGGATCCGGATAGCCGCTCGTCGCTTCCGCGTCGACTCGACCATACGCGGCTGATAGTCCTCTCCTGATCACACTCCGCGGGCGGCAAGACTCGCGTGAATTCGCCCAGAACTCCTAGAAAGCGTTGCCATTTGGGCTGTTGCGATCGCGGTGGTCGGGTGCCAGAATGCGGCTATCCCCCGCAAACAGCGGCAGAAGTTAGCGACCGACGCGGTGGCGCCCGGTGAATGACCGGGTGATGGCGCGAGGTACGGGGAGCCCATGTCCCGGGCAACCACTCTTCAAGGTCTGAGCGGTGTCGATGAGTGCCCCGGTGAAACGACGGAGTGTGAGAGCCCCGCGTTCGAGCTTGAAGACTCGCCTCGTCAGGAACTCCTGCCACCCTTGCGATGGCTGCTCCAGCCGGATGACAACCGGTTCGCTCACCCGGCCGAAATCGAGCTGGCGCGCCTCTTGACGTTCTATGGTTTGCGATGGGCGTATGAGCCGACGACGTTCGCGGTGCGATGGGGGAGGGACGGCCGACCGGTAGAGTTCGTCACTCCCGATTTCTATCTTCCTGACCACGATTTGTATCTCGAGTTGACGACGATGCGACAACGGCTGGTCACCCGGAAGAATCGAAAGTTCCGGCTGCTGCGCGAAACGTACCCAAATGTTCGAGTCCGCTTGCTCTATCAACGGGATTTCAAGCGATTGCGAGATGTTTACGGACCCTCGGGCGACGAGCCGGAGGCTCGCATCGGCGACGTACTCTATGCCGAGCGAGATGTCGAGAAGCGGATCGCCCAGCTCGCGCATCAACTCGTCGAGGCGTGGGGAGACGGGGTTGCAAGTGGACGCCGTCAACGACGGCTGCTCGTGGGAGTTGGATCCGGTTCAGAACGGTTTCTTGCATCGCTAGGCGAGAATGTTCGCTGCCTGGGCGTCCCTGTCGATCTCGATCGGCTCGCGCTGACCTCACCTGCCACGGACCCTGGACCCAGTCGCGTCCGCGTGTCTCGACCGCCGACGAGCGCTCTTGCCGGGCGATCGGTCACTCTGGTCCAGGAGGTATTGAGCACCGGTCTGAGCGCGACGTTTCTCAGGGCCTGGATGCACCGCCACGGGGCGGGTGCCGTCGAAACCTGTGCGCTCATGGATCGGGAGGCAGCTCGCATTGTGGACGTGCCGGTCGTTTGTCATGGATTCACGGTACCTGACGTTGCACTTGCCGGGTTTGGTCTGGCCCGCCGGCATGAGTTCCGAGATCTCCCTTACATCGCAAGGGTGGAGACTGACTAGGTCGCGCTCTGGTCTGAGGTCGGTCCGGGTGTAGGGCCGATTTGTGATGCCCCTCGCTCGATATGAAGAACCATTTGCCTGGTGGGGTCCGGGTTGGCCTGCGCCCGCGCCGCGCGGGATCGACGACTTGTTGCGTGACGAATCCATCGACTCCTGGACAGCCGCCAATCTCTGGGCGGCGCTGGCACGGCGGTACTCGCTAGTGGTAGTCGCCGGTGCGAGCGGGGTGGGGAAGACCACGTTGCTTACCGCGCTACTCGAGTTTCTCCCTCCGGGCACGCGTCGCGTGTACCTCCGAGGCTGCTTCGAGACCTTCGCATTTTTGTCTGACCCGACGATTGATCCGCATGAGACCGCCTTGCTGATCAACGAGATCAGTCCGCATCTGCCGGTCTACCTTTGGGGTCCGGCAGTGGGACGAATCCTGGAGGCCCCGGAGCGCGGTTTTCAGTTGCTCGCGACAGCGCATGCCAATTCTGTTCTCGATCTTGTCGGCGCGTTGACCGGGTGCCCGCTCCATATCCCTGCGGCTGAGACGGCCGCACTCGAGTTCGTCGTCGTGCTGGAGCGCCGTGAGGACGAGCCGAGCGGGGGGCACGTTCAAGGGGTGTGGCGACTCAAGCCAACCCGAGACGGTGTCGAGTTCGCGAGACTCCCTCCTGATGTAATTCCCGAAAGCGACATATCCCAGGAGGCACTCTTACGACCGAGCTGGTTCCCGAGGCGAGAGCTGGCTCACCGCCAGCATATGCTGGAGGACCTGCGCCACCGGCGGATCGAGCATCTTCCGCTTGGGAGAATGTTCGCCGACACGGAAGCACAAGACGCACAACCTTGAGTCATCGCCAGGCGGGCGAGTAGCATCAACAGAGGCGCGGTATCACGTGCCGAGTCACCATCCCTCCTGAGTACCTCAAAGGCTATGTCGAATTGCCCTGAGGGCACCCGACGCGATGGTCTACAACGAGAGGATCCACACCCGTGAGTGACGTCTCTGCCGCCCAGGCCGACGGGGGCGCCCGGCCCTTGACCCTTGGCGAGCTCCGCGAAACGGGATACCGATCCCGCTCGATCCGTGAAGAAATGCGGGAGAACCTCATTGCCAGGCTGAGAAAGGGTGATGAGCTCTTCCCTGGCATCGTCGGCTATGACCGAACAGTCATTCCGCAAGTCGAAAACGCGATCCTCTCTGGCCAGGACATCATCCTGCTCGGCGAACGCGGTCAGGCCAAGACACGGCTGGCGCGGAGCCTGGTCAATTTGCTGGACGAGCTGATCCCGATTGTCGCGGGATCGGAGATCAATGACGACCCATTCAACCCAATCTCACGCTATGCGCGCGATCTGATAGCCGAGGCTGGAGATGCGACCCCGATCGCATGGGTCGGGCGGGACCGGCGGTATGGTGAAAAGCTGGCCACTCCGGACACCACCATTGCCGACCTGATCGGCGAGGTCGACCCAATCAAGGTTGCCGAGGGACGCTATCTCTCCGACGAGCTGACGATCTCCTACGGGCTGATTCCGCGCACAAACCGCGGCATCTTTGTCATCAACGAGCTCCCGGACCTGTCCGAGCGAATCCAGGTCGGCCTCCTCAACGTGATGGAGGAGCGCGACGTTCAAATTCGGGGCTACAAGATCCGGCTGCCCCTCGACATTCTGGTTGTAGCGTCGGCCAATCCCGAGGACTACACCAATCGCGGCCGCATCATCACCCCGCTCAAGGACCGATACGGGTCGCAGATTCGGACGCACTACCCGGAGAACATCGACCTCGAGATCGAGATCATGGAGCAGGAACGATCGATCTACGGCACGGCCGGCATCGAGGCGACGGTGCCGCTGTTCATGAAGGAGATCGTCGCCGAGCTGACCCACCTGGCGCGCCGCTCGCACGACGTGTCCCAGAGGTCCGGCGTGTCGGTCCGCATGAGCGTGGCGAACTACGAGAACATCGTCTCGAACGCGACACGCCGCGCCATCCGGCTCGGCGAACGGCAGGCGGCGCCGCGGATCTCCGATCTGGCCGGAGTTCTCGCGTCGACAACCGGTAAGATCGAGATCGAAGGACTGGGCGAAATCCAGGAGGATCAGATCGTCGACAAGCTCATCCAGGGCGCCGTTGCCGCGGTTTTCAACCGCTACTTCTCGGTGCGCGACTTCGATCGCCTTGTGTTGGCCTTCGACAACGGATTGACGGTCGACGCCTCGGAGATGATGCCCTCGCTCGACTACGTCCACCAGCTCAGTCATCTCGACGGAGTTGCCGACGCGGTCGCGAAACTCGATGTCGGTGGGAACCCGGCTGCTGTCGCCTCCGCGGTCGAGTTCATTCTGGAGGGTCTGCATCTCAATCGCCGCTTGAACAAGGACGAAAGCACGTACTCGGGGCCAGCACGCTATCACCGATAGACGGAAGTCGTGAATCGTAAGAACTGACGACTCACGACTCACGACTGGAAAAACACCATGCCCATCCATCGCTTCGGCTCGCGATATTCACGTTGGGACGGCACCCAGCAGATTGGACCGCTCTCAGCGGACGATCTGATGCGGGCCATGTCCGACGACCTGATGCAGGACGGCGACGTCAACCGCGCCCTGCAGCGGCTCTTCCGGTGGGGTTTTCAACGACCCGACGGGGAAGAGGTGCCGGGTCTACAGGGGCTCATGCAGCGCTTGCGGGACCGTCGCCAGGAGCAACTGGAGCGCTACGACCTGCAATCGATGCTCAGCGACATCGCGGATCGCATCGAACAGATCGTCGAAACCGAGCGACAAGGGATTGCAAAGCGTCTCGACGAGGCGGCGCAGCTGGATCAGGACGAAACCGAGGACACATCCGGGCAGGAATCAGCAGATGCGTCCAATTCGGAAGCTGAGCCCGGCGAACGCGCTGATGATTCAGCACGGAATAGCCAGAGCGGCCAACAGGGCGGAGGCGAATCGGGCGAGAGCGGAGGGTCGAACGCGGCAGATCCAGACCTCAGGAAGCTGCTGGAAGCGATGGCTGAGCGGCGACTGCAACAGCTCGACTCGCTGCCACATGAGCCCGCCGCGGCAATTCGGGCGCTGACCGACTACGACTTCATGACCCCGGAGGCGCGCCAGCAGTTTCAGGAATTGCTGGACATGCTGCAGCAGCAAATGACCCAGCAGATGTTCCAGGGGATGCAACAAGCGCTCTCCCAGATGACGCCCGAAGACATCGCCGAAATGCGGCAGATGATGCAAGAGCTCAACGAAATGCTCGAGGCACGTCGTCGCGGTGAAGACCCTGGTTTCCAGGAGTTCATGCATCGCTGGGGGCATTTCTTCGGTCCCGGGCTCAACTCGCTGGACGACTTGATGCAGCGCATGCAGCAGCAGATGGGCGCGATGCAGCAGCTCATGCAGAGCATGTCGGCTGACCAGCGGGGCGAGCTTCAGGGGCTGATGCAGGCGGCGATGCAGGACGATGGGCTGCGCCAGGAGATGTCGCGTCTCGGTGCGAACCTCGGCGCGCTGATTTCTCCCGAGCAGTGGCGTCGCGGATATCAGTTCTCGGGCGACGAGTCGCTGACGCTCGAGCAGGCGATGCGGCTCATGGATCGACTCGGTGAGTACGACGAGCTGGAATCGCAGTTTCGCGACGTTCGCGATTGGAACGACCTGGCTGCCATCGACGACGACAAGATTCGGGATCTTCTTGGCGAGGAGGAAGGCGAGCAACTCGAGCAGCTGCGGCAGATCGCGCGCATGCTCGAAGAGGCCGGCTACATTCGCCAGACTCGCCGCGGCTACGAGCTGACCCCGCAAGGCGTGCGCAAGATCGGCGAGAAGGCGCTCACCGATATATTTGCCGATCTCAAACGCGATCGGATGGGTCAGCACGATCTGCGCCGCGAAGGAGGCGTCGGCGACCGCACCGACGTCACCAAAGCGTACGAGTTCGGTGATCCGTTCCTGCTCGATATTCCGAAGACGATCATGAACGCGGTGCAGCGTGGAGAGCAACCCTTAACGGACGGGCGCGGGGTACGACTCTCACCCCGTGACTTCGAGGTTTACCGCACCGAGTACACGACGCGCTCGGCCACCGTGTTGATGGTCGATATGAGCCGATCGATGCTCTACAACGGCTGTTTCAACGCCGCCAAGCGGGTGGCTCTGGCGCTCGATTCACTGATCCGCGGCAAGTATCCGCGCGACCA
>DASUQU010000310.1:0-2633 GCA_036280495.1 Thermomicrobiales bacterium
GCTCGCTGAAGCGATGGCTTCCACAGAGAAGCTCGCGCAGGATCAAGGGCGTCCACCGCTCGGCGAAAATCTCAGATGCCTTTGCGACGGGACAGAACTGACCATACTTCGTCACCGCGCTCTCCTCTTCCGTTGTTGATCATCGGGCTCCATTTATTGTACTTGAGTCGGGGTGATCCACCTTTACGATGAGAATGCGAGCCGATAGCGGAGGCTCGCGCGACGCACCGACCCGGGTACACGGACTGCTGCCAAACCGGACCGGGATGACAGACCTTGGAGGATGCGATGAACACGCTGTCAGCTGCCAAGCCAGGATTCCGCTCCGCGCCGATGGAAGCGGGTGACGACCAGTTCGTCGCACTGGCGGCCGAACTTGGGCAGGAGTTCAGCGGGCGAGCGGCGGAGCACGACCGCGAGAACAGCTTTCCCACGGAGAACTTCGCGAGGATGCGGGAGCAGGGTTACCTCCGCCTCGCGGTACCCGAGGAGTTGGGCGGCCTTGGGGCATCGATGCGCCAGGTCTGCTACGCGCAAGCCGAACTTGCCAAACACTGCGCGTCCACCGCGCTCGCGGTCAACATGCATCTCTACCTGGTGTTGGCGAATACGTATCGCTGGCGTCATGGCGCACCCGTGGAGGGTGTCCTGAGGCGGGTTGCGGACGAGGGAATCGTCCTCATGACGAGCGGCGGGTCGGATGGCATCTGGCCGAGCGGGACGGCTGTCCGGGATAACGGCGGTTTCCGCGTCAGCGGGCGAAAGATGTTCTGTAGCCAGGCGCCAGTCGCCGACGTGCTTGTCACGATGGCGGTCTACGACGATCCGGAAGAGGGAACGAGCGTCCTCCTGATGGGGATTCCGAGGTCGAGTGAGGGATTCCAGGTTGTCGAGACCTGGGACACGCTGGGTATGCGGGCGACTGCCAGCCACGATGTTCAGCTCGAGGACGTGAAGGTCTCCGACGCGCAGATTGTGGCGCGCCGCCCGTGGGGTAAGGTGGACCCGGCGCTACGCAACGCCGGTGTGCACTTCGCGCCGCCGGTTGCCGCTGTCTACTTTGGCGTGGCGGCCGCCGCACGCGACGAAGCGGTCCGTGTGCTCCGCGGTCGGCGCAATGGAGACGGTCAACCCCTCGGTCAGGACCCGACGATCCAGCGGTCGGTCGGGCTCATGGATCATAAGCTGAAGGTTGCCTGGTGGTCGCTCAGTGGTGCCCTCTCAGAGCTGGGCGAGGACTACACGCCAGACGAAGCAGCCCTGGAGCTGGTGATGCTCGCGAAGCGACAGGTGGTAACTGAGGCAGTTGAAGTCGTGGGGCTGGCTATGGAGGCCGTCGGCGGCTCAGCCTATTTTCGACGATCTCCTCTCGAGCAAGCGTACCGCGATGTCCGCGCCGGAATGTTCCACCCGATCAACCCGGAGAAGACGCTAATCTATGCGGGGCGAATGGCGCTCGGTCAGCCGGTCGAGACGATCTGGTAGTGTGACGGTGGATTGAGTGGCTCACTCTCGTGAAGATCCGCGGCAGGCCTTTCGTGGTGCCGCGGGTCAAATTTCGAGCGGCGTTGCCGTCGTGATCACGATGGTCGATGGGGAGCCACATGCGGCTACGGCGAGTTCTGGCGTCGCTGCCTCTATCGAGCCACCACTCCTTGCAATTTTCTTTTCGATCGGAAGCCGCATGCACGATTGCCTCACGCAGAGTGGCGGCTTCACCGTCAGTCTGCTTAGCCAGGCCGATCACGGGCTGGCGCGGCGCTTCGCGAACCCGGCCCGCCCGAGTGGTTGGGCCGGGTTCTCCGGCGTCGAGGTCCTGCCGCGTGAAGTCGAGCCGCCGATCCTGGCTCAGGCCGCGGCCTGGTTCGATTGCCGCGTGAACCAGGTCGTGACGATGGGAGACCATAGCTGCTTCCTGGGCGAGGTCATCGGATGCGGACGCGATCCAGATGTACCGCCGCTCCTCTATTACCGCGGCCGTTTTCACGGTCTTGGTCCGCCGGTGGCGCCGACGCCCTGGGCAACCCTCGACCGCAGCGACTTGATCGCCGATTGGTAGCGAGTTGCGCCGGAAGGGGCGCCTACGGGGATATTGGGCCAGGGCTCTCCCGGCTGACGGCGGTTAGGCGATTGCTCTGACGCCACATCAGGACGGCCATGATCACCGTCCAGAGAGCCAGGAGTGCCAAGCCGATCACTTCGGCAATCGAGTCAACGAAGCCCTGGTAGCTTGCGTCCACACCGCGGATGATGTGTGCCACCCCAGCGACCGCGGCCAGCCAGCCGACCCAGCGAGGGTAGACGCCACTCAGTGCCAGGGCGATCCCGTAGAGGACGAGGGTCAGACCGACTAACGAGAATGAGAGACTGTTGACGCCGAGCTCGATCCAGCGGATCGCCTCCGCCGCGGCGAAGGCGGCCACCTGCTGGTCGGGTGGTGCGCTCGTCCAGGCATCGACCGCCCGTTTCAAGGCGATACCATCGACGGCCTGCAGGATGGTGAAAGACGCCGCTGTCGTGACCGCGGCCGCCAGACCGAAGCGGGCCACGGCCGCTGCAGCATCCGCCCTGGTCGCGAGGGAGAAGTAAAGGGCAACCAGACCCCCAATCACGAGCAGAATTCCGACGAACTG
>DASUQU010000311.1:0-8069 GCA_036280495.1 Thermomicrobiales bacterium
TGCCCTCCGACAACTGGCACCTTCTTCTCGCTTGGCAACGATTCCGCCCGCAGGCGCGGTTTACCGCCATCGGCGGCGGTGACGGTGCCTGGGGAGTCTGGAACCTACACCTTCACCATCGAGCTTCCCATCCATGGCACGCCGCAGCTCTATCCATTTGATACCTACAGGCTGCTGCTAGGGCTCATCGTCTCGGTGACTTTGCCGAATGGCAGGGAAGAAGTCGTCAACTCACCCGACCTGGCACGGGAACGCGTCTCTCTGACGCTCGAAGATCAGGTCGTTCGCTTGAACATGGCCCCGCCCATGCCGGTCGATCCGGCCTCGGTACGCTCTCCGCATGACCCGGTGGACTTTCTGCTCGTCGATCGGTTGGAATGGCAACGCCCGGTCTACCTGAGGATAGTGACGTTCTTGCTGGTCATCCTCATTTCCGCCTCCGCCATCTTCGCGCTGGGGCTGCGCACGCTTCACGAGCTGGTGCTTGGCATTGGCGGCATCATCCTCGGTATCTGGGGCGTGCGCTCGGTCGTGGTGCAAACGGAGCTCCCGGACGTGACGCTGATCGATGTCATGCTTGCCTTCGTCATTCTGGTGTTGTTGCTAGCCCTTTCCATTCGCGCTGCGCGCTACTTTTATATCCAGAGCCAGCCTTGGAGGTGATGGGGTTTGGGTGATGGGGTGAGGGTCTATCAGCTATCAGCCGTCTCACTGACTTCCTACCACCGTCTGCTCTATCATCAAACGAGCATCCGCGGCAGGAGTCACGATCATGACCCGGTCCCACCCGCCCCTCTCGTCTGCACCAGCACCTTCCGTCACCGTCGAGCTTTTCGGCGTACCACGCTTGCTCGAGGGAGCGCGCTCGATCACGGCGGCTGGTGCGACGCTGGCCGACCTCGCCGCTGATCTCGTGCGGCGCAGCCCGACCCTTGCCGGTCGTGTTCTCGATGCCCAGACCGGCTGGCCGCTTGATGGCTACAGCTTCGTCGTCGACGAGCAGTTCACTCGCGATCGGGATCTGCCGCTGTGCGCCGGCACGTCGGTGCTCCTCGTGGCGAGCGCGGCCGGCGGGTGACACCATGACTGCGAGCACCCCGAGCATCAGCGGCGTGCACGGGCGACTGCTCCGCGTCGACCTCGGGGATGACGCGGGAGCGGGGTGGAGCGAGCCGCTTCCGCCGGAGGTCTTCGTCGACGTCATCGGCGGGATCGGGTTGGCGAGTCTCCTCCTCCTCCGTCTCTGCCCGCCGGGTGCCGACCCGCTCGGTCCGGACAATCCCCTCATTTTTGCCACGTCGCCGTTTGCCGGGACCGGCATCACGACTTCGAGCAAGATCGCGGTCGCCGCGCGATCGCCACAAACCGGCATGATCGGCGACTCCCTCTCCTCGTCGTATCTGGCCCTGGAGCTGAAGCGGACTGGCCACGACGCGCTGGCGATCACGGGCCGCGCCACGGAGTGGAGCGTGCTCGTCGTCGAGGACGGCAGGACGCAGCTGCGTCCCGCGGACAGGCTGATGAGGTTGTCCCCAACGGAGACGGCAGACCGCCTGCGCGCGGAGCTCGGAACTCAGTTCCGGGTGGCAGCGATCGGTGCCGCCGGTGAGCATGGGGTCCGCTACGCGGCGATCGCCAACGACGGCCGACTGGCCGGGCGTACCGGCGCTGGCGCCGTGATGGGCGCGAAGCGGCTGAAGGCAATCGCGGTGCGCGGCAGCCACCTGCCACAGACGTCCGATCCCCGTCAGGTGGCTAGACTGGCCCGCGATCTCGCCGCGCGCAGCGTCGGTCCGGCGACCGCCAAGTATCGCGAGATCGGCACCGTCGCCAATGTCGCCTTCTTCAATCGCCTGGGTCTACTGCCCACCCACAACTTCGCCGAAGGTCGCTTCGACGAGGCAGAGGCGATCTCCGGAGAGACGCTGCGCCTGGAGCACTACACCGGCCGGCATGCCTGCGCCGCCTGCACCGTTGGCTGCGAACACCATTACCGCACCCGGGACGGTGGCCCCGAGACCTCGGCGCGGCTGGAGTACGAAACTCTCTTCGCCCTGGGCTCGCTCTGCGGGGTGAGCGACCCGAACGTGGTGCTGCGCGCCTCCGCGCTTTGCGACGAACTGGGGATGGACGCCATCTCCGCTGGTGGAACGGTCGCCTGGGCGATGGAGTGCCGGCAACGAGGAGTCGACCTAGGCGTGCCGGCAGGCGAGATCCCGTGCTGGGGCGATGGCGAGGCCGTGCTTCGCACGCTGAGGCAGATCGGGACACGGGAAGGGCTCGGCAACCTGCTCGCCGATGGGTCACGCGCGGCGGCGGAGCGGGTCGACCAGGGGAGCGGTGCCTGGGCGATGCACGTCAAGGGGCTCGAGCTGCCAGGGTACGATCCGCGACGGCTGAAAACGCTTGCCTTGGGGCTCGCTGTCGCCGCGCGCGGCGCCTGTCACAACCGCTCTTCCGCCTATGAGGTCGATCTGTCCGATCGTCTCGATCCGGAATCCGACGCCCGGGAGCGGGCCGCGGCGGCCGCGGCGGCGGAGGATCAGGCGGCGCTGCTCGACTCGCTGACGCTCTGCAAGTTTCTGCGTCACGCGTTGCACGACGTGCATGAGGAGAGTGCTACCCTCCATCGCGCTGTGACCGGGCTGGGCACGAGCGCCGATGACCTGCATCAGGCCGGGGCGCGCATCGGGGATGTGAAAAAGCGGTTCAACCTGGCACAGGGCTGGACGCGCGCACTCGATACGCTACCGCCGCGTCTCTTGCAGCCGTCGCGCAATGGCGACGAATCGAGCATCGATCCGGCATGGCTGGAGCGCCAGATCGACGCCTACTACGTCGAGCGTGGCTGGGATAGCGAGGGGCGGCCGGCTGCAATCCTCTGCCCAGATGACTAATCATTAACGAGGTGGGATCACAACCAGTTCGGTTAGGGCACAAGGATGCGCCGGGGCAACTGCCCCGGCGCATTCCTATCTATCGTCAACGGGAGCGAGTCTGACTAGCGGGTCTTGCGATCGATGTCGTCTTTCATCTTACCCGCATCGTCCTTGAGGTCTCCCGCGGCGTCCTTAAGATCGCCCCAGGCCTGCTCGCCTTTGCCCTTCAACTCGTCGATCTGCCCCTCACCCTTCATCTGCTCGTTGCCAGTGAGGTCGCCTACGCCTTGCTTAACTTTTCCCTTGCCCTGATCGAACATCCCTTCGGCGCGATCACGGGTGCTGCTATCGGTCATCGCGAAATTCTCCTTCTGCTTGAACAGAGGCAAACACGCTTCTGTCCCCTATGAGACAGCGCACGAATCGTGCCATCGCAAACGAATGTCAACAAATAATTTCGACGATATTGAATGATCCGCAAACTCAGTGCCCATAACTTGGTCATCGAAAAATCAGCTCGCCTCCCTGATGGCTATCGTCCCGGCGCCACTCGCTCAGCGCTTCCCCGCTGGGACGATCAAGGAGCCGTCAACCTCCAATGGGCTGGCAAGACCACAGAGCATCAAGTCGAGGGCCAGCTCCGCCCTCAGCAATTCCAGCACGTGCCGGACCCCAGCCTCGCCACCGACGGCCAATCCCCAGTGGACGGGCCGGCCGATGAGCACCGCTCGCGCGCCGAGAGCCAGTGCCTTCAGAATGTCGGTCCCACGCCGCACGCCACCATCGACGATCACCTCGGCGCGGTCAGCGACTGCCTCCACAACGGCGGGCAGGGCATCGAGCGCGGCCACCGCGCCGTCGAGCTGCCGGCCGCCATGGTTGGAGACCAGGATGACCCGGGTTCCGTACTCGATGGCCCGCGCGGCGTCACCGGGGTGAAGGACGCCCTTGAGCAAGATTGGCAACGGCGACAGTGAGGCCAGCCAATCCAGGTCATCCCAGTTCAACGCCGGATCAAAGACGGCGTTGACCTCGGCCGCTACCGCGGTGCCCGTGGTCCCGGCCGGAACGGGTGTCCCCTCAGGTGCTGCCAGGAGGGCCGTGGCTACGCCGGGTGGCATGGCGAAACGGGTGCGCTCCTCGGCTTCTCGCCGTCCCCGCATCGGCACGTCGACGGTCACCACGAGCGCTGAGGCGCCAGCCGCGGCAGCCCGTAACACCAGCTCGCGCGTCAGACCCCGATCCCGGTAGACGTAGAGCTGGAACCACCACGAGCCGGCCTCAGGAGCGACCTCCTCGATGGCCAGCGTTGCGGCGGTGCTCATCGTGTAGATGGTGCCGGCAGCCCGGGCCGCGCGAGCGGTCGCGCGCTCGCCCTCGTCATGACACAAGCGATGCCGCCCCGAGGGAGCGATGAGCACCGGTAGTGCGATCGGTTGCCCGAGGATTGTTGTCGCCGTCGAAACCTCGCGCAGCCCGCGCAACACCCGGGGAAGCAGCCGCCACCGATCGAAGGCGGCGCGGTTGCCACGCAACGTCACCTGGTCGCCAGAGCCACCCGCGACGTACTCCCAGACCATCGGCGGCAGAAGTTCACGCGCCGCGGCTTCGTACTCGTGCAGATTGAGTGGAAGCGCCGTCGTCTCGTCAGTCGCCGTCATTGTCGTTTCTTGACCATCACCGTGACTCACTTCAGCGAGCGAACCTCAAGCCGAATTCGGCCATCCGCTGAGCTGTTACCGCTATCCTCTCACGTCGCCGTTCAGGGCGGCACGAGTCGTGCTGTCCCTGCGGTAACGGCCGTGTCGCGTCAAGAACGGGGCGGACGGTACGGTACAATTCCGCGAACGACTGGGGCGGCCCGGCCGCCTGATACCGCCTACCGCCCCTGAGGCACGATCCATCGATTCCGCGACGCGACCACGGGCGCGATCCGCCGGAGGCGCGAGAGGCGAGCGCATGGCGACAACGAAGGGCCAGAGCCGGAGGAGAAAGCCGTCGTCGTCAGACGACGGTCCCGTAGCCGCAAGCGCAAAGGCAAATGCACGGCCACAGACGCAGAAAGGACCAGCCCCATCACGGAACGGGGCCGAACCCCAGGCCCTTGATACCGAGACCACGCTCGGCCTCTACCGGAAGATGAACATCATCCGCTTCTTCGAGGATGCCGCGCAGCGCGGCTTCCGGCAGGGGAAGGTCGGCGGGTATCTCCATCTCTACAGCGGGCAAGAAGCTGTCGCCACCGGATTTCTCTCGTTCTACGAAGAGACAGACAAGATCATCACCGCCTACCGGGACCACGCCCACGCGCTCCTCCTCGGCAGCCATCCCAACGAGGTGATGGCCGAGCTGTACGGCAAGGGCACCGGCCTGGTGAAGGGCAAGGGCGGCTCGATGCACCTGTTCGACGTCGAGAACGGGCTCTGGGGTGGCTACGGCATCGTCGGCGGGCACATCCCGCTCGGCATCGGTATGGCCTATGCCTTGCGCTACCAGCAGACAGACGGCATCGTCCAGCTCTATCTGGGCGACGGCGCCATCCACAACGGCGCCTTCCACGAAGCGGCGAACCTGGCTGGACTCTGGGGCCGCGACGGCATGAACCCGACCCTCTTCATCCTGGAGAACAACAACTACGGGATGGGCACCAGTGTCGAGCGTGCCACGGCGATGACCGACCTCTCCGCTAAATTCGACTCGTATGGCATCGAGCACGAAGATGTCGACGGCATGGACCTCTTTGCCGTGCTCGAAGTGGCCGAGCGAGCCACGAAGCGAGTGCGGGAGACCGGTGCCCCCTATGCCATCGAAGCGATCACCTACCGCATCGCCCCGCATGGCGCGGCCGACTTCCTGGAGCGGTATCGCACCAAGGAGGAGATCGCGGAGTGGCGTAAGCGCGACCCGATCGGTCAGGTCGAAGCGCGGCTGCTGGACGCCGGCGTGGACGAAGCGAGGCTCGATGAAATCAAGGCGGAGGCGAGGGCGGTCGTCGACGAGGCAGTGAAATTCGCCGAGGAGAGTCCGGAGCCGGAGATCGCGGAGCTGTACACCGATGTCTACGCCGAAGTGAACGCGGGTGACACGGAGTAACTCATGCCCGTCATGACCTATCGCGACGCGCTGCGCTCGGCCATGGCCGAAGAGATGGAGCGAGACGAGTCGGTCGTCCTCCTGGGGGAGGACATCGGCGTCTACGGTGGCACCCACCTGGTAACCGACGGCCTCCTGGACCGATTCGGGCCGAAGCGTGTGATCGACACGCCGATCGCCGAGGGGGGCTTTACCGGCGCCGCAATCGGGATGGCGATGATGGGGATGCGCCCCATCGTCGAGATGATGACCTGGAACTTCTCCTTCCAGGCCGTCGACCAGATCATCCAGAACGCGGCCAAGCTCCGCTACTTCTCCGGCGGTCAGGCGGGCGTGCCGATGGTCATCCGCGGTCCAAACGGCGGCGGCGTACAACTCTCGGCGCAGCACACCCACAGTCTGGAAGGGTTCTACGGGCACTTCCCCGGGCTGAAGGTCGTCTCCCCGGTGACGCCGCACGACGCCAAGGGGATGATGCTGACCGCCATTCGCGAGCCCAATCCGGTCATCTTCTTGGAGGCGGGCGCGCTCTACGGCACCAAAGGGGAGGTGCCAGAGGGTGAGGTGCTGGTCCCGTTCGGAAAGGCGCGGGTCGCCCGCGAGGGGGACGACGTCACTCTAGTCGGTTACGGGCGCCAGGTGAACATGCTGCTGCGGGTAGCCGACCGGTTGTCCGAGGACGATATCTCGGCCGAGGTCATCGACCTGCGCTCGATCCGGCCCTTCGACGAGCAGACGCTGGTCGAGTCGGTGCGCAAGACCCACCGGGCGGTGGTCGTGCAGGAGCAATGGCGCTGGTACAGCGTCGCCTCCGAAGTGGCCGCCATCATCCAGGAGCAGGCGTTCGACGATCTCGATGCTCCAGTGGAGCGCGTCAGCGGCGCGGAAGCGCCGGCCCCCTATGCGCGCAACCTGGAGATCGCGGCGTTTCCGAGCGAGCAGCAGGTGATCGACGCCGTGCACCGCGTCCTCTATCGGTAGCACTGAGAGGAAATCTCCGATGCCGAACGTCATCATGCCGAAGATGGGCGACGCCATGGAAGAGGGCACCCTCCTCCGCTGGCTGAAGCAAGTCGGCGATGAAATCGCCATCGGAGACCCACTGGCCGAGATCGAAACCGACAAGGTCTCGCTCGAGATCGAGGCGACCGAAGCCGGCGTACTGAGCAAGACCTACGTCGACGAGGGCGCGACGGTGCCGATCGGTACGCCGATCGCGGCCATCGGCGAAGAGAGCGCGGAGGTCGCGGCCAGCGCGCAGCCGGAAGAAGCTGCCGAAGAAGCCCCTGCGGCAGAACCCGCGCCGGCAGCCGAACCGGAGCCGGTGGCGGCAGCCGCCAGCGGCGCCAACGGACGCGCCACGGCCGATGTTCCGGCGCCGGCGCCTGTTCAGGCGGCCGCTCCCGCCGTGGCAGCCGGCTCGGGAGAACGGCTGCGTGCCTCACCCCTGGTGAAGCGTCTGGCCGCCGAGCACGGCATCGACCTCTCGAGCGTGACCGGCACCGGTCCGGGTGGGCGCATCGTGCGCGACGACATCGCCGCGCTCCTCACTGGCGCGCCGCGCGTCTCCCCTGCTCCGGAGCAGACCACGGCGCCCGCGCCGGCACCAGCTCCAGCTATGGCGCCGGCGGCAACGCCGGGTCCGTCCGGGCGACCGGCGGGTGTGCTCCGCGAGCTGAGCAAGATCCGCCGCACGACCGGCCGCCGCATGGCGGAGTCGAAGGCCGCCGCGCCTCACTTTTATGTCACCTCAGAAGTCGACATGGCGGCGGCGGCGACCCTGCGCGAGCAGATCAATGCTCAGGCGCCGGACGATGCGGCCAAGGTTTCCTTCAACGATCTCATCATCAAGGCGGCGGCCCTCGCATTGCGAGAGTTCCCGAATCTCAACGCCTCACTCGAGAATGACCAACTTGTCGAGCATCCGAACATCGACATCAACGTCGCGGTTGCCATCGAAGGCGGGTTGATCGCGCCGTTCGTGCCTGATGCCGATCAGAAGGGACTGATCACCATCGCCCGCATGATGAAGGATCTGGTCGGGCGCGCTCGCAACGGTGGTCTCACCCCGGACGAATACCAGGGAGGCACCTTCAC
>DASUQU010000312.1:0-9974 GCA_036280495.1 Thermomicrobiales bacterium
GCCGAAGACCCCGGAGACGAGATTGAGCACCTTGTCCCCCGGCGAGAGGAGACCGGCAGCGGCGGCCTCGAGGCCGAGGATGGCCTCGCCCTGCATGATGACCACGTCGTAGTTCGTACGAAACACATCTTTCAGGAGCCCACTGGTGCGGGTAAAGAACTCGATAAAAGCTGGATCGTAGTGGTAGAGGATTGGCCGCGCCGCGTCGCGGAGGGTCTGATCCGTGACCTGCACCGGGCCGGCGGCCAGATTCAACCTCGGCCAGGTTGTCGGGTTTGTCATAGCCGCCTCCAATCGCCCACGCCCTGGCTCCCTCTCCCGGCGCGCCAGGAGAGGGAATACTGGGGCATTGTGCTGCTCTATTGCGGGAAGAGTTCCGCGATCTTGGCCTTCATCTCTTCGGCATCGCTGATGGCTGAGACTGTGATCGAACCATCGACGATCGCAGACTCGGCCTCGGCGACTGCGTCCTTGGCATCCTGCTTCAAATCTTCGGGAAGGTCGAGCAGGCGAACACCGCCGTTCTTGACGTCCATCGTGTAGACGTCGCCGAACGTGCCGTTCGCCAGGTCATCCAGCATCTGCTTGTAGATGCCGGTGTAGTCAAACAGCACCGAGCTGAGCAACACGTCGCCATGCTCGGTCTTCTTGTCGCCGATGACGTCGATGAACCACGCCTTGTTGGCGCCCTCCTGGGCGTTGTGCTCTTCGATGGCCTGGATCATGCCGAACGATGCGCCGTCGCCCATGCCAAAGATGACATCGGCGCCGGCGGCCAACTGCTGCTCTGTGACTCGTTTGGCGCCGGCAGCGTCGTCATAGGCGGCCTCGCCGATGACGCTGTAGAGCATGGTGTCGTCCGGGTTCGCTGCCTTAAGACCCTCGGCAAATCCAACCGTCATGTAGTTCCAGGTTGGCGGCTCGCCTGAAACAACCACCCCGACCGTTCCCGTCTCTGTCACTTCGCCGGCAAGCACACCGGCAAGGTAGGCGACTTCCTGGGCCTGGGTCTCGATGTCAGCGACGAGACCTGGGGAAACGGCGTCTGGATTCTCGATAACCGCGACCGGAACTCCTGACTCGGCGGCGAATTCCGGGCAGACAGTCTGGTAGCCACTGGCGTGGCAGATGATGAGGTCCGCGCCACCCGCGGCGAGGTCCCGCAAGACGGGAGTGATGTCCTCGTACCCAGCGTTCTCAGCGACGACAGCCTCGATCCCGGCCTCCTCGGCAACAGACTCAACGGCATCCGCCGCCTGCTGATCCCACCCCTGGTTAGTGCGCGATGCTGGGGTGACGACGGCGATCTGGTCGACCGCCACACCGGCGGTCTCACCCGGCGCAGGTGTGGCGTCCTGGGCGGTAATCGGTCCGGCGACAGTCATCTGCACGAGCAGCGCGACGGCCGCGATCAATGCCAGACGTACGCGGTGGCGATTCATTCGTCCTCTCCTTGCACGGGCGCGGTGTGCCGCACCCCTACTGACTGACGGCTCACAACGTGTCGTCTTGCTGTCTTGCCATGCATCTCGTTGCGAGGTTCACCTCCTTCGTCACCCATGGTGTTCGAGCAGGTTAGCGACGGCCGCGGGCATACGGCACCCCGAGGGCCGCCGGGAGCGAGGTTCGTCCGGCCAGGAGCGCCAAGGCAACCATGATCCCAATGTAGGGAAGCATGGTAATGAACTCGGTGCGAACGTTGATCCCAAGAATCTGCAGACCATTGCCGAGCGAGCGGAGGAGACCGAAGAGGACCGAGGCCAGCAGAATGCGATACGGATTCCAGCCGCCCACCATCGTCAGCGCAAGGGCAATGAACCCCGTGCCGACCGTCATCCCGACCTGGAAGATCTTCAAGTCGGCGACCGAGAGAAATGCCCCGGCGAGACCGGCCATCGTGCCCGCGATCAGGGCGGCGATGTAGCGGGTACGGGCAACGTCGACCCCGGCGGCGTCCGCGGCAAACGGATGCTCGCCGACCGCGCGCACCTGGAGCCCGAAGCGCGTCCGGGCCAGCAGAAACGTGAACACCGGCACGAATGCGAAAGCCAGATAGAAGAGCAACCCCTGATTGAACACCGCATCACCCAGGATGGGGATTCGACTCAACAATGGGATCGCCAGGCGGGGCGTGTCCACGTTGAGGGAGGGATTCTGCCCGCCAAAGATATCCCGGTAGAGAAACGCGGTCAGCCCCCCGCCGAAAATGGTGATCGCCAACCCAACTAGCACTTGATCAACGCGTAAAGAGACGGTAAGGATGGCGAACAGCAGCCCGAGGGTTAGGCCGGCACCAATCCCGGCCAGAACGCCCCAAAGGGCGGTGCCGGTCTGGTAGGCCGCGTAGAACCCGAAGAAGGCACCGCAGAGCATCATCCCCTCGATGCCGAGATTGAGCAGCCCTGACTTCTCCCCCACTGCTTCGCCAAGTGCCGCCATCACGAGTGGCGCCGCGGCCACCAGACCCGCGGCAAGCATCGCGGTGACAAAGGCGGCGAGGGGAATGCCGCCGATAGTCACAGCTGACCTCCGGACGACTGAGCGACCGGCTCGAGCAGTCCATCACCCAACACCGGCCCGGGCGGCTCGCCGGCATTAGCCGGACCGGTCTCGACCTCTTCCGCGCGCGCAAACGGAGAGCGCATCCGTTCGACGTAGGTGGCGACCGCGAAGCAGATCAGCATCAATCCCTCGAGCATCTCGACGAAGTAGGTCGGAATTCCCAACGGTCGCGCCATCATCTCCCCGCCGATGGCGAGGAAGGAGAGGAAGTAGGCGAAGGGGATGAGCCAGAGACTGTTCAACCGGGCGAGATAGACGAGAGCGAAGGCGGCGAAACCGTATCCCGGATTCCAGTTTCCCTGAAACAACCCCTTCACACCGAGGATGTCGTTCGCACCAGCCAGCCCGGCGAGTGCGCCGCTCGCCAGCAACGCGACCAGCGTCAGGCGATTGACCGGCATCCCAGCATGGATGGCAGCTTGGCGGTTTCGACCCAGGACGTCGAGCATGAACCCGATTACCGTGTTCCGGAAGAGGACCGTTACCAGCAGCACCACGATGAGCCCCACGAGAAGACCCACGTGGACAGTGGTGCCGGGGATCGCTGGCAGACGAAGCTCGCGGGGAATGAGGATGGTCTGCGGTGGTACGACGGCCGGGTCCTTGACGGGTCCCTTCACCAACCAGGACGTCAAATTGAGGGCGACATAATTCATCATCAAGGTGGTGATGATCTCGTTGAGACCCCAGCGAACGCGCAGAATGCCGGGGACGAGCGCCCAGAGCAGCCCACCACTCATTCCGGCCAGCGCCGCCACCATCCACATCACGGGGCTTGGGACCTGTCCGACAATGGCCGCCGCGGCTACCCCCGCGAAGAGGGCGCCGACCAGGAGTTGCCCGTCGATACCAATGTTCCAGACACCAGCGCGGAGCGAGATGAGCAACCCCGCGCTCACAATCAGCAAGGGTGCCATCCGAATGAGGGTTTCTGTGATGCCATAGGATGTGCCGAGCCCGCGGCTGATCAGCATGCTGTAGGCGGCGATGGGATCTTTGCCGCGCATTGCCAGAAAGACCCCGCCCAGGATGAGCGCTGCCGCGATGGCGGCAAGTGACGTGAGCAGCGGTGTGAAGCGGGACGGGGCAAATCCTGCTCGGGTCACGCCGGTACCCGTCGCTGGCGTCTCACTCCGCCCAGCATGAGGTCGCCGAGGAGCTCCAGGTCTGCCTCGGCGCGCGGCATGACGGCCACCAGCTGGCCGTTGTACATCACGCCGATGCGGTCGCTGACCTCCATCAACTCCTCGAGCTCCGACGAGATCAGAACCACGACCTTACCCGCGTCGGCCTCTCGGCGGAGCGACTGGAGGACGAAGCGAGCGGTTCTCAGATCGAGACCAGTCGTCGGCTTGTTACAAACGAGCAGCTTCGGATCGAGCGCCAGCTCGCGGGCCAGCAGCAGCTTCTGGATGTTGCCCCCCGAGAGCATGCCGATCGCGGTATCCGGTCCGGGCGCCTTGACGTCGAAGTCGGCGATCAGATGGCGCGCGTGCTCCTCCATCGCCCGCCGGTTCAGCCAGAAGCCATTGGAGAACGGCCTGCGCCCAATCGACTTCAAGGCGACGTTGTCGGTGATGCTGGAGCTCGCGACAGAGCCTTCGTGCAGGCGGTCGTCGGTGACATATCCAATACCGAGCCGGGTCGCGACCGTGACCCCCCGATTGGTGATATCGACACCATCAAAGAGCACCTGCCCCGAGGTGGCCTGCCTCTGCCCGGCAATGACCTCGCCCAGCTCCTTCTGACCGTTGCCATCGACCCCGGCGATCCCAAAGATCTCACCACGATGCAGGTCGAGCGAGAGATCATGCAGCGCCGGAGCGCCGCGATCTCCCAGCGTCGAGATGCCGCGCAGCGAGAGCAAGGCTTCGCCGTTCTGGCGATGGCCGGACGGATGTGTCTCTCCCAACTGGGATCCACCGAACATCTGCTCAACGATGCGCTGGCGGACACTCTCCCGGTTCGCCCCGGAAATGACGTCCGGTCCCAGGTCACCGGCGTTGCGCCCGCCGCGCAGGATAGTGACGCGGTCACTGACCGCCAGTGCCTCGCCCAGCTTGTGCGTGATGAGGACCACGGCGATGCCCTGGTCGCGTAGGCGACGCAACAGATTGAGCAGAGACGTCACCTCGCCCGGGGTGAGCACGGACGTCGGCTCGTCGAGGAGAAGCACGCGGGAGCCCCGCACGAGAACCTTGATGATCTCGACGCGCTGACGCTGGCCCAGGGCCAGGTGCCGGATCTCGGTATGAGGTGAGACGTCGAGCCCGAAGTCGGCGAGCAGCGACGCCACCTTCCCTTCCGCGGCCCCGAGATCGACGAGAAACCCGTCTTCGCCAAGGACGACGTTTTCCAGGATGGAGAGATTCGGCACGAGGGTGAAGTGCTGATAGACGGTGCCGATGCCACGGTGGAGCGCGTCTGCCGGAGAGGTGATTCGCACCTCCTCGCCGGCGATGCGAATCGTCCCGGAATCGGGCTGGTACATCCCGGCGAGCACATTCATGAGCGTGGTCTTGCCGGCCCCGTTCTCGCCGAGGACGGCGTGGATCTCGCCGGGCCAGAGGTCGAGTGAGATGCGGTCGTTTGCCACGACCGGTCCGAACCGCTTGCTGATATCACGCATTTCGACGATGGGAAACCGGGCGTTGGAGTGATGGCTGATGGATGATGGGTGATTGGAGGACGAGGGAACAGCCGGCGAGATCGTGCTATCGCGAGTCTCTGGCTCGCGACGGCTCCCGTTCTTCGATTCCCGCCTCGAGATACGTACCATCGTCAGGATCCGCCGTTTCGCTAGCCGCCGTAGTACCCCGGGCAGAGCGTGTAGCCCGCGTACTCCTCGGGGTCGTGCGAGTAGAAAATCTTGCCACCGATTTTCTTGGCAATGTTTTCGATGCGATTCATCGAGTCGAGGAGTTCGAGTGGGTCACTGTGGAGACCCATCAGGACCTTGTCCTCGAGATTGTGTCTGGTGTAGGCCACGTCGATCGGAAAGACCATCGGCTGCGCGTCGCCGCCCGGATTCAGGATCACCGAGAGATGCCCTGCCGAATGCCCGGGAGTCTCGATCAAGGTAATCCCTGGCAGGACTTCATATTCATAGTGGCCGAGATCGAGCAACTCGGTCTTCATCCCCGGCATGACGACCAGGTCGGGATCGTATCCGAGACGCTCCCAGGGGTCAGGCACATACGAGTGCCGCAGCTCGGACTTGGAGAAGTAGAACGTTGCCTGGGGGAAGAGTTTGTTGTTCGAGCAGTGGTCGAAATGGAGGTGCGAGTTGATGACGATGTCGATCTCCTCCGGCCGCACCCCGATCTTCGCCAGCTGCGCCTCGATCGTCTGCTCCTCGCTCTGCTCCGGTTTTTCAAACGGCAGCTTCCGTTCCACCCATGCTTTGTCGAAGCCGGTGTCGATCATGACCCTTCCATCAGGATGGTCGACAAAGAACGCGTAGACCGGGAAGCGGAACTCGATGCCCTGGCCATGGTTCCAGGTGGCGAACGACTGGTCGAGCATCAACGTGCCGTTGTCGAGCAGATAGACCTTCATCGCTTTGTATCTCCTTCGTTCACCACCCCGGCCTCGCGCGCGGCCAGCGCGCGCCACACGCGCTCCGGTGTGGCAGGCAACGTGTCGATCTGAACCCCGGCGTCGGCCAGCGCGGTAGCGATGGCGGCGGCGACGCCGGCCAGCGCGCCTTCGCCGACCCCTTTGGCGCCGTAGGGTCCTGGTCCGTCCGCGTTCTCGACGATGTTCGAGACAAAAGTATCCGGCATATCGGCAATCGCGGGAACGTGGTACTCGAAAAGCGTCGCATTCAGGAGGGTGCCGGTTCGATCGAAGAGCATCTCCTCGTGCAGCGCGTTGCCGATCCCCTGCATCGCGCCGCCCATCTCCTGCGCCTCGACCAGCCGTGGGTTGAGCGCCTTTCCGACGTCGGCGACACTCACCGTCTTGTTGACCGTCACCCGGCCGGTCTCGGCATCGACCGCGACCTCGGCGCCGCCGATGCAGACCTCCCAGAAGACTGGACCCTCGGCGTAGGAGCCGCTGCCGCGTTCAGGCCGGACTTCGCCGTGCCCGACCAGCTCGCCTCCGACCATCCCGAAGTGGGCCTTGATCAGGTCGGGGTAGGGGATCGGCTCGCCCTCATGCCAAACCGCGGCCGCGCGCACGGTCAAGGCCTCTTCCGGGAGATCGAAGACTCGCGACCCGATAGCCAGGAGCTGGGATCGGACGTCGGCGGCAGCGCGCAGCACGCCGAGACCGGCGATGGTCGTCGAGCGGCTGGCACCGGTAGAGCGATCGTATGGCGTGACGCGGGTATCTCCACCGAGCACTCGAACCTTCTCCAGGGGCAAGGCCAGCTCCTCGGCGACAATCTGTGCGAAGACTGTCCGGGCCCCCTGGCCGACCTCGGTCGAGCTGACCAGCAAGGTGACCCCACCATCCGCCTCCATCCGCACGATCGCGGTCGAAACCGGGTGCGCACCCGCGGCGAGAAGACCGACGCTCATACCCCGTCCGACGATCCCCGCCGGCTTCGGCGTCTCCCAATCGAGACCGGCAGCGACTTTGCGGATGTCCCCGACGAGATCGGCGTCGAGCGGTTTGCCACCGGGGCGCACGGACTCGCCCCGGTGAAGGAGGTTTCGCTCCCTGATTTGCAAGGCGTCCAACCCGCAGCGGCGGGCGATCTCGTCGACTTGCAATTCGCCGCACCATTGCAGATGACTGGCTCCGAAGGCACGGTACGAACCGGCGGGAGAGGTATTGGTGTAGACGCCCCAGGCGTCGACCTGCACCGCTTCCCAGCGATAGGGCCCGGGGGCGGCGTCGGCGCCGGTGGCGACGACACGGGGTCCGTTATCGGCGTAGGCGCCGGTATCGAACCAGGCGCGAACTTCGCGAGCGAGGAGCCGGCCATCGCTCGTCGCGGCGGTCCTCAGCCAGGCCTTCATGCCGTGCCGCCGGGTAGTCACCATCGACTCGTCGATGCTGTTGGCGATCCGTACCGGGCGACCGGTTTTGCGAGCCAGGGCCGAGGTGATCGGTTCCATTTTGGTGTACGACTTGCTGCCGAAACCGCCGCCCAGATAGGGCACCACCACTCGGACCGCGGCGACGGGAAGGGCGTAGAGATCGGCCAGCTCCGCGCGCACCAGAAATGGGTGCTGGCAGGACGACCAGACGGTGAGATCGTCGCCCATCCATTGGGCGATAGTCGTGTGAGGTTCCAGGGAATATTGGTAGACCGCCGGAAAGTCGTACTCGCCCTCGACGACGATATCCGCCGCTGCGAACGCTTGCGCGACGTCGCCGCGCGTGAACGCGTGGTGGTAACAGACGTTGCCCGGTTCGAGGTGAATGTCGCCCAGGCCATGAAAGAGACCCGAGCGCAGGTTGACGACGTCGTGGAGATGGGGAGCATCCGGGGCGAGGGCCGCGTCGATGGTGACCACCGTCGAGAGCTCTTCGTACGTGACGTCGATGAGGGTGATGACCTCGTCGGCGATCGGGGGGCTCTCCGCGGCAACCGCCACGACCGGCTCGCCCACGAAGCGGACACGGTCGATGGCGAGGATCGGTCGATCCTTCAAGGCGTGACCGTAGTAGGGGTCGACCGCGGGCAAATCGCGGCCGGTCATCACCGCGATCACACCAGGGAGCGCTTCGGCGCGGCTGGTGTCGATGTCGACGATGCGGGCATGGGCGTATGGGCTGCGCAGAAGACGGCCGTACGCCATCCCGTGCAGTCGGAGATCGCCGGCGAACTGGGCCTCGCCCGTCACCTTGGCGACGGCGTCGATGCGAGGCGCGTCATGTCCAATGGCGGTGAGGAGCGGTGGCGCCGCCGCGAGCGCGCTCATGGCGCCTCACTCCGGCCGTTGGCAGGACCGACCCGCGCGGCGGCGTCCTCAACGGCCTCGAGGATATTCCAGTACCCCGTGCAGCGGCAGAGATTTCCGCCCAGGTAATCCTCGATCTCCGAGCGTGTCGGGCATGGGTTTTCGGTCAACAATGCTTTGGTGGTGAGAACGAATCCGGGGGTGCAAAACCCGCACTGAATCGCCACACGATCGACGAACGCCTGCTGGATCGGGTGAAGCCCGTCCGGACCCGCCAGACCTTCGATCGTCTCGACCTCGCGGCCGTCGATTTCGTAGGCGAGCGTGCAACACGCGCTTACCGGCAAACCGTCGAGGAGGATGGTGCAGGCGCCGCAGACCTGGGTGTCGCACGAGCGTTTGGTCCCGGTCAGCTGGAGATCGTCGCGTAGGACGTCGAGCAGGATCGCTCGGGGTTCGATCTCCAGCGAGACCACCCGCCCGTTCACCGTCGCATTCAAGCGCATCTTCGCCGGATCGGTTGTCTCAAGCGGCACGGCGACCACCTTCCTCACCCGTCACGCGCTGGATGGCGGCGGCTACCGCTCGGCGACCAACGGTGCGCGCGAGCTGGCGGGTGTACGCCTCTGACTCGAAGACGCTCCCGCTTGTTTCGACCTCGTCGCGGATGACGTCGGCTGCGATGGTCGCCGTCGCTGCGGCGGCGGGCTGCCCGCGGAGAACGGCCTCGGTTGCGGGGAGCCGTTGGGGACGCTCGCCGACGCTGCCAACCACGACACGGGCATCGGAGATCACGCCGTCGGCGACCTCGATCACCGCGGCAACCGCCGCGGTCGGTCGTTCGTGCAGTTTGAAGCGCTCATAGGCGACGCCGGCATTGGATGGTGGCTCCGGGACCGCGATGGTCACAAGAAGCTCGTCGTGGTGGCGGGCGGTCTCCATCAACCCAGTGAGGAACGAGGCCATCGGCAGCTGACGGGTACCGGAGGTGGAAACCAGGGTCAACCGGGCATCGAGCGCAGAGAGCAGGGTCGCCGGGTCGCTGTGTGGCTCGGCGAAGCAGAGGTTGCCGCCGATCGTGCCGGCGTTACGCACCCGAATGTTGGCGACAGCCGCCGCCATCGCGCTCAATGCCGGAAACCTCTCGCGCACCAGTGGTGAGCGCTCGAGGTCGCGATGGGTGGCCACGGCGCCGATTGTCAACTCGCGCCGCTCCGCATTGAAGGTGATCTCTTTCAACCCGGGAATTCGCTTGATGTCGACCAGATGCGGAAAGTGGGCGAGGCGCTCCTTCATCACGATCAGGAGCTCGGTGCCGCCTGCATAGACCGCGGCGTCCGACCCGAAGTCGGCCAGCATGGCCGACGCCTCGGCGACGCTTTGCGGCTGGTGGATGTTGAACCGATCAAGCACGCTCATCACCCGACCCCGGCATCCCGGACGCGAGGCCAGCGCGCCGCACCTGGCGCACGAGATAGTCCCAGTACTTGGCGAGATGGTCGTCCCGGTACTTCTCCGGGTAGACGCGATCCGCCATCTCCGGCGACATCGGGA
>DASUQU010000313.1:0-2147 GCA_036280495.1 Thermomicrobiales bacterium
AGCGCGTCCAGCAGGTACAACGCGGCCAGGAGCACGATGGGAATGAGCTTTCGCTCCCGGATCTGGGAGATGATGACCTGCCGCGGTCCGAAGCTGAGCCAGATCACGTAGAAGAACAGCAACGACCCGAACGTCCCCATCAACCCCGCGACGTCGCCCAGCACCGAGCTGGCTCCGGTCAGTCCCACATCGATTCCGGCCTGAAAGGCGGCAATCACCAGCGGGGAGACGATCACGAGATTGACGATGAGCAGGAATAGGCGTCCGAATCGCTGCCTGGTCCAGTCATACCACGACCGCAGCCGCGCGATGCGGGAGGTCAGCAGCCGGTACAGCAGGTAGAAGAAGAGCAGAGCGAGTGGGTATTCGAGGAGACTCTCGAGCACATGCGCCGCTTGCAATGCGATGAAGGCCGGAGCGAGATCGAGTGACGTGACCTCGATCGACAGGCGCGAGTAGTAGGCCTCAGCGTAAACCGACCCGATCAGATAGAGCCCGGCCGACGTCGCCACGGCGATGATCGCGGACTCGATGACGCGCTGCGCCGCCCCGAAGACCGGGATGGCCTCGTCCGGTAAGGCATCGTCGGCATCGGCCGGAGCGTCACGCTCCACCACTACCGCGCTCGATCCAGGCCCCGTCACCCGATCACCCTAACACCCATCACCCATCGACGCGTTCTAACTCGGCCAGCACCGGCAGGTGGTCGGAGCCCGCATTACCGCCGATCCAGGAGGCGAGGGTGCGGAAGTGCGCGGTGTGCCAGACGTAGTCGACCCGCAACAGCGGCGGCAGGGGCAGCTCGCCCAGCGGATGCCCGCGATAGGCTAGGTGCGACAATCGCGTCGGCAGCGTGAAGCCGGCGCCGCGTCCCACCGTGCCGAACGCGTCGATCAGTCCTGACCGCCGCAGCTGGCGGTAGGCCGCCTGCCAGCCGACGCGGTTGAAGTCGGTCAGCAGCACCGCGGGCTGGCCGCGCGTCGCCACCACGGCGATTTCGGAGATCTGCTGATCGGCCAGCGCCGCCTGGCGGATCCGGTTGCGCCCGATACGCGGCGGTGGGGGATGGGCGACGATGACGGAGAGCTCCCCACCGGGCGCGGCCACGACCGCTTGCAGATCGGGGCGGCCCGGGTGGAGTTCGAGCAGCTTGGTCTCCCGCACCGGGAAGCGAGAGAGGAGACCCTTACCAGGGATACCGGTCGCATGCAGCACGTGATGCGGGTAGTCGCTGCCGAGTAGGTCGGCGATAGCGGCGCCCTGCTCCGGAGCCAGCTCCTGCATCCCGATGATATCGGCGCCGGACTGGCGCAGCACCTCGACCAGCCGCAACGGAGCGGCCAGCCCGGCGCCGACGTTGTAGGTCATCACGGTCAGCATCGGCGGTAGCAGTTCCGGCTCCCCGGCCACGAGTGAAAGGCAGACGGCTTGTGGCGAATTGTCTGAGCGATGCTACCCCGGAAGGCAAGCGCCAGGTAGCGTTGGGCCGGCGCTCCAAGTCCCGGCTGGGTCGGCACCCGGCGATAATGCCTCAATCCCGCACGCTGCGTGGCCATCATGCCTGGAACAGGGAAAGGGATACCCGAGATGCAAGACATCGCCAAGGACGTGGCCCAGCAGACGGTGCCCTGGAAGGCGGGGCAGAGCTGGTGGGTCGCCGGTATCGAGGGGATCGTCGCGCTCGCGGTCGGCGTCTACATCATGGCGGACCCATTCGGCGCCAGTGACCTCATTCGCTTTCTGATCGCGCTCGTCCTCCTCCTCGACAGCGCGGGTCACATCGTCGAGGGCTTCCGCTCACGCGATCTCTCATCAACGCCCTGGGAGACGTTGCGCGGCGGCATTGGCGCCACCGTCGCCGTCCTCACGATCCTCTCTGCCTGGTCGGACTACGTCGCGGACGATGGCGCGCGGCAGATGCTGGCCATCGGGCTGCTCGCCTACGGCGTGCTTGGCCTCGTCTCGCTCATCTTCACCTACCGCTCGACCGGGTTCCGGACCGCCGCGATCATCGCCGACCTCCTCACGATCGTGCTCGGCATCCTCCTTCTCAGTGCCAGTTCGGGGGATACTGGCGGCACGCGCTTGCTGGGAGCGGCGGCGGCCGTTGGCGGTATCGCGTTGCTGGGCTACTCCTGGTACCTGCG
>DASUQU010000314.1:0-4434 GCA_036280495.1 Thermomicrobiales bacterium
GCCATACCCATTTCACCGTGACAAACTCAACAGCGACGATGTGCGTGAGACAGTAGGGGGCGTGCTCTCGCGCCTTCTTGGCAGAGATATTTCGCTGCAATGCATCCTCCGTAGTGAAATGGTCGGGTCACCTGCACAAAGTGCGCCGTTAGAAACTCGGGAAACGCCCGCAGCGCTAGAGGTTCGGGAATCGGCCCCACCTCAGCCAGATGACACCCTGAGTGTGGATGAGGAAGAACGAGCACGGGTCCGCATTCGTGCCGCAATGAACATCTTTGACGCCGAAGAGATTCGCGAGCCGGAAGGCTCAGATCGAACAGCGCCGGCCGCCGACAATTAGGGTGAGCCAGCAGGTCCTTCCGGCGTAGCGGCTGCCGGAGCTGCGGCGGGCTCCGCCCACAGGGCGCCTATCGCCCCGTCCCGTTGAACCTGAAGAAGTGCTCGAGTCGGAGGCCGCCCCTGCGCTGTTGGACCAGTGACGACCGAGACTACGAGTCCCTCCTCGGTCCACCAAATGTCTTCAACGGACGCAACCGAGGGCAATGCGATGCGGAAGCCAATGCCCGACGCAAGGCTCCGCACCCACACGCTGTCGGCTGCGGGGCCTCCGGCCGCTGGGACAAGCACCGCATACGCCACGCTTCGGCCATCCGGTGACGGACTTAGTTTGGCGATCCTGGCAACGGGGGCCACCGTTCCTGCGCTGGCGACCAACTCACGATTCTCGCCGCTGTCGTCGACCCGCCACAGGTCGATTCCGGTGATCGCGCTGCCTGGCCCGCCGCCTTCGGTGAACAGCAGGGACACGCCGTCGGGCAACCAGGCGAAGTCCACGACAAGCCGTCCCAAAAGCGGGGTAACGACGGTCCTGATTTCGCCCGTTCCGATGTCGAGGATTCGCAAGGATCGCATGTCGTCGTCTTCGCTCTCCGAGATGAACCCAATGCTTTGCCCAGTAGGAGACCAGGCGGGCTCAATCACTGTGCCACCCGCACCGGCGAAGTCGAGTGCGATCGGCGGTTCGCCGCCATCGACGAGGATCTCGATCACTTCCCCGGTTTCGAGCTGTGCGAGAACTCGATCCCCTTGCGGGGACCAGTCAATCGATTGCGAGATACCGCCGGCTTCGGGGACCGGAGTAGCCGAGGACCCGACGGGAGCGCTGAACTGACCGACAATTGATCCGGCTGAATCGACGATGACGACTTGCGCCGTCGGGCGCTCGGCTGACTTTTCCTCCAGGAGGATCGCAACCTCTTGCCCGTCGGGTGACGAATCTGTGGCGACGATGGTGGAATCATCCGGCGCCTCGAAGAGTTGGGTCGCCTCCCCGTCGCCGACGATCGACCAGACGACATTGCGGGAAACAACATGGACAACGGACGCGGCGCCACGAACCGCAAGAAGATCTGTGAAGGAGGCAGGGGTTGCCACCGGGGTTGCCGCTGACTCTGCTGTTGGAAGAAGCGCTGGGGACGGTGAGGTGACGGCCTCTGTAGGAGCGCGCGTGGGCCTGGGGTCAGTCGCAAATTGGGGACCGGCATCCTCTTCCGCACAACCTACCAGCAAGAAACCAGCAACGAGTGCGACGAGGCACGCGGAACCTTTACCGTGAGTACGGTTCATAGGCTCCAGTCAAGAAGACGAGCAGATTCGTCCCGTTCCAAGGTCGCGCGACCATTGTCGCCAATACCCACGGCGCTCGCCGCAGGCGGCGGCGTGAGTCACCAACGGTTCCCAGCGAAGAGAATCAGCCTGGGGGCATTGTGGCGGGTTCGCGACCTGGCCAGTCTACAACAGGAAAGGGGTCATGATAGACTCCATCGATCGTCGCCGTGGATAGGAGTTGGCCGCTTGCCTTTGAGGATTGAGTGTCGGATTCGGGACCATGCCACTGACGCGAGAAGAAGTTGAGTACGTGGCGGAACTTGCGCGACTCGGGCTGAGTGACGACGAGATAACTCGACTGCAAGATCAACTTTCCTCGATTCTGGGGCATATCGAAGCGATCGATAGACTCGACACGAATGCGATCCCGCCGACCGCGCAAGTGACGGCCATGACGAATGTGATGCGACCGGACGTGGTCACGGGTTCGCTTCCTCGTCAGGCAGTGCTCGAAAATGCGCCGCGGCAAGCCGATGGCTACTTCGAGGTCGATGCGATTCTCGGTGCTCCTCTCGAGGACGCCTAGCGGTGCTTGACCCACTCCTCAATTGCGCGGAGCTCACCGCGGCCGAAGCGAGGCGAGCCCTCGACTCGCGGGAAATCTCGGCGGTTGAACTCGCCGAGGCCTACCTCGAGCGTATTGATCAATTTGACGCTGAGCTAGGTGTCTACCTGCACGTCATGCGCGATGTGGCCCTAGCCCAGGCTGCCGCCGCCGACCGCCGCCTGTCCGCAGGCGACGCGTTGCCATTGACCGGTATCCCCGTCGCGCTCAAGGACGTACTTTGCACCATCGACGCTCCGACGACTGCCGGATCGCGCATTCTCGAGGGATTTCGTCCACCATACGACGCGACCGTTGTGCGGCGTCTTCGCGAACAGGGCGCGGTGTTTCTCGGGAAGGCCAACACGGACGAGTTCGCGATGGGCTCGTCGAACGAGAACTCCGCGTTCAAACCAGTGCGCAATCCCTGGAGTACCGACCGCGTTCCGGGAGGGAGCAGCGGCGGCCCCGCCGCGGCTGTGTCTGCGAGCCTCGCCGCGGTCAGCTTGGGTTCCGATACCGGAGGATCAATTCGCCAGCCGGCTGGATTCTGTGGCGTCGTCGGTCTGAAGCCGACGTACGGGCGCGTCTCGCGCCTTGGGCTCATGGCCTTCGCCTCGAGTCTGGATCAAATTGGTCCGTTCGCGCGAACGGTCGAAGACGCGGCGATCACGCTGCAGGCGATCGCGGGACATGATCCCCAGGATTCAACCTCATCCCGCGAGGCAGTTCCCGACTATCGATCAGCTCTCACTGGCGATATATCCGGAATGAAGATCGGGGTGGCCGCAGAATACAGCGTGGAGGGAATGGAGCCTGGTGTCGCTGATGCGATGCACCGGGCAACTGAACGCCTTCGCTCTCTCGGGGCCGAGCTGGTCGAGGTGAATCTGCCGCACACCGAGTACGCGCTGCCGACGTACTACATCACGGCGCCAGCTGAGGCAAGCGCCAATCTTGCCCGTTACGACGGCGTCAAATACGGGCTGGCGATCGAGGCGCCGACGCTGCGCGAAACCTATGAGCGAACGCGCGGCGAAGGGTTCGGCCCGGAGGTCAAGCGCCGCATCATGCTCGGCACCTACGCGCTCAGCTCTGGCTACTATGACGCGTATTACGTCAAGGCACAAAAGGTCCGTACTCTGATCAAGCGGGATTTTGACGAAGCGTGGTCAAAGGTCGACGCGATTGTAGCGCCCACCTCCCCAACCGTGGCGTTCCCGCTCGGCGCGCGGACGGATGATCCGTATCAAATGTATCTGGCTGATGTCTTCACGATCCCGGCCAACATGGCGGGCATTCCAGGAGTTGCCATCCCATGCGGGTTCAGTGACGGCCTCCCGGTTTCGCTCCAGATCCTGGGTCCGGCATTTGCCGAGGCGACGATCCTTCGCATTGCCGACGCTTATGAGCGTTCCGAAACCTGGGCGGGCCGGCGACCGAGCCTGGAGCCCGCAGGAGCCACCGCCGCATGATTGACACCGATTTTGCCGACTTGCTATGCTTCCTTCATCGGGCCGCTAGCTCAATTGGCAGAGCAGCTGACTCTTAATCAGCTGGTTGAAGGTTCGAGTCCTTCGCGGCTCACCCCAGAAAACCGCAGAACTATGCGGAAAGAGTCCGGCCGGGAGGATGAGCCCTCCCGGCCGAATTCTCTCTTGACCGCAATCTTGACCGCAAAAGTGAAAGTGGGTTGGCCCATCTCGAGTCCGAAACTGACGGCCATCTCGCTAAGGGCGTGTTTGAAAACGCGTTCAGCTCCCGGAGCTGTCCAGTAGCATCAGGCAATGGCGCCGCGCTCATTCGTTCCGGGAACCGGGAGGCCCGGCCCCACTCTCGTGACAACTGGAGCGCGCTGCAGGCGCTGACCGGCGTTGAGCAGGAGTGTGCCAGCCTGCCGCCGCACAAATCCGAACATCCACCGGTTGACCCCGGACACCGGGCTGGCACCTGCGACGAACTGCTGACGCTGACCCTCGTCGACCAACTGCCGATAGTTGAATGCGGCAACCTGACAGTCGGCGTCGCTCAGTCCTGGATACATGGCTATCTCCCCTCGGCTGTTGTCGTCTCTCGCATCGCTGCCCGGTCGTTCCAGGCACAGTCGCATCATGCGCCGTGAGCAACGCCGACACATCGTGGAGATTGCGGAGACGGATTACGGATTTTGGCGAGCGGGTGAGGACGGAGGCGCCTCCGTAATAGCCGCCGGTTACGGAGAA
>DASUQU010000315.1:0-2573 GCA_036280495.1 Thermomicrobiales bacterium
GAGATCGCGGCCGAGTTCTTCACCGCCTGGCATGGATCCGGGTGCAGGGGAGCCCCGGACAGCGTCATCCTGCCCTAGCAGGGACAGAGGTAGACGCCCTGCTCCCCATCCCAGTTGGCGGGACGAAGAGCGCGGACATCGTCGCTCGACTGCCTGATGAAGATTTCGAAGATGATAAAGGTGTTGAAGGTGTTGAACTTCCAGGGAACCGGGAGAGAGTGAATCTTTGCCATTGAGCCGGTCGTCGAGCGTGGCCGTTTCAGGCAGGTGCGTTCCGCGAGCCGTCTCAGTCGATGGAGAGGTCGGCGCCGTACAGCACGAGACCGAGCTTGCGGGCAACGGATCGCGAGGCCAGGTTGTCCCACGAGGTGCTGTAGAGCGGAATGCGCCCTTCCTGGCGAACAGCGCTAGCCCAGGCGGCAGCGACAGCCGGCGCATAACCTCGTCCGCGAAACTCCTCGAGCGTATCGACCCCCGCCTCGGCGGCAACAGCAGTGTTGCGCGCGCTGTAACAGAGGGACGCCAGGCGGCCATCTTCCACGATTGCCAGACAGGGCTGCCGCCAGGGCACGTCGTCCGCGAGGCCCGGGAAGACCGGTCGCACGAGATTATCGTTCGCTTCGGTAATGGGAATAACTTCTCGTTCAGATGCCGGGATCACGTGGGGAAAATGCCAGGCAGGTCCGCTCCAGACTCCCATGAGTGGGCCGTGTCGCGCTAGCGTCGATTGCAAAGCTGCAAGGCACTGCGGTGGTCGGGACAGGTCGGCCGCAACGGGTTCCGTGGCAAGCATCGGCTCCAGTTCAGCGATCAACGAATCGCGGAGGTCGTGGCGAAACCGCCAGACAAGACCGTGACGGGTACGGCCGACGTAGAGCCGCGGCGGTAGTGGGTCGTCAGGCCGGGGCGGGCCGGGCTCGTTGACCGCGAGCAGACGATTCCGGTCATCATGCCGGTAGAGCGCGCTCACGTGGATCTGCATCTGATCGAGGTCGGGGATCATTGCGGCAAGCCTGATGTCCGGCTACTCCCGAACATGACCTTGCACATGCACGTCCAGCGCGGTTCTATCTCCCCGAACCCCGCGCGACGACGACCGCGTCGGCTAATTCGGTGAGTGTGCTGACGATCGGGACGTCTATGCCGTCGTGGCGATCGTAGCGGTCCAGCAGCACCGCTCTCATGCCGACGCCGAGCGCCCCCACCACGTCTGACTTTGGCTGGTCGCCGACGTGGATCGCATGCTCTGGATCGATCCGCAGTGGCTCCAGGGCCGCCTGGTAGGTGCGCGGATCTGGTTTTTCGTAGCCGACGAGCGCCGAGGTGACGATGAGATCCATCAGTGGCGCGAAGGCGAAGTGGGTGCAGACGACGGTGACGTCGTCGTCCGCGTTGGAGATGACGGCGGTCTTGACGCCGGCGCGTCGCAGCGTGCGCAATGCAGGCAGGACGTCGTCGAACAGCCGGTAGTGGTGATGATCCGGCACCTCATCGAACTCGGAGATATAGGCCCAACGCATGGCGCGTGTCGTCTCCGGATCGTGGGGGAGTCCCGCGGCCTCTAACCAGCGGCGCATCAGCTCCAGGCGGAAGGCCTCACGCTCCGGCTGCTCCCGGTCACGGATCGGCAGCCGGCCATTCTCGATCGTGAAGTAGTCCTCCGCGACGCGGTCAGCCTCACGGAGGGCGATCGCATCGGCGTCGATACCCAGCTTGCGCGCCGCGGCTGCCAACCGCTCCCAGCGGGGCGGGTTCAGCTCGATCAGGGTGTCATAAAGATCAAACGTGACGAGGTCGATTGTTCCGTTCGTAGTAATTGATCCCATAGAAGTGAGGGTAGCACGGAGCGAAGTGAGGGGCCGCCATGTGGCGCCCCTTTCGCAATTTCTTCAAAATGCACAGCGTTACGGACTCCCGTCGGGAGTCCGTAACCCGCGTGAGCTTGCAGAGGCTAAACGCCGATAGCGCGAGAGCGCCACCGGTATTACATCGACGAAGACGCCGCTGAGCCGCTGCCGCTCTTCCCGGAGCTACTCTGACCGGAGCTGCTCTGCCCCGTGCTGCCCTGCTGGGAGTTCACCTCTTCGATCGCCGCCTGACCGGCTTCCATGGCCGACTTGCCAACTTGCTCTGCGACCACCTGCGCCTTGGCGACGGTTTCTCCGGCCATCTCCTGGACGCTGCCGATCACGCGGTCGCGGGTCTCGCCCATGAGCTGATGCTCTTTCTCGGTCTCCGGGATGAGGAGACCAGCAACCCCGCCGAGCACGGTGCCAAGAGCACCGACCACGACCGGGTTCGACTCCATCATCTGCCAGAATCCCTGGGCCTGCTGCTGCACCTGCCCGGCGCGTTCCCGCATCTGATAGGGAACCTGGCCGACGACCTGGCCAGCCTGACCGACCGCCTGACCAGCCTGGCCCATGACCTGGCCGGCCATTTCCTGTACCTGACCAACTCGCTCCTGGGCCTGGCCAGCGATCTGTCCCGCCATCTGCTGAGCCTGCCCGCCCTGCTGGTCAGATTGGCGACCGTGGCTACCAGAGGACCCATAGCCACCGATGGTTCCGGAC
>DASUQU010000316.1:0-11415 GCA_036280495.1 Thermomicrobiales bacterium
CCACGGAGATCTACGCGGTCGAGGATGGCGCGATGCGCCGGCTCTCGAGGAACGGCTCAGATTGGCTCGAGCCGTACCGCCGCGATCCGGTGCGTCACCGGTTGAAGCACCCTGACGGACACCCCATCGATACCTGGCTGATCGAGGGACGAGACGCGCCACGACCCGGTCCGGTCGTCATCCAGATTCATGGCGGTCCACACGCCGCGCACGGACCGACACCCTGGCTAGAAATGCTTGCCCTCGCCGATGCCGGATTTCACGTCCTCTACCCGAACCCGCGCGGATCGAGCGGCTATGGCGAGGCATTTGCCAAAGCGATCCACGGGCGGTGGGGCGAAGTCGACGGCTCTGACCACCTTCATCTCGTGCACTGGGCGATCGAGAGCGGGCTTGCCGACCCGCAGCGGATTGGGGTGATGGGGTTGTCCGGTGGCGGCTACATGACAAACTGGCTGCTCGGTCACCATCCAGGTCGCTTCCAGGCCGGCGTCAGTGAGAACCCGGTCAGCAATTGGGTCTCCTGGTACGGCGGGTCCGACCTCTCCGGCTACACCGACGAGCGGTTCGTCGGTATCGGTCGCCTCCCGGAGGACGTCAAAGCGTTCCTGGCAGCATCACCATTCATGGAGATCCACCGGAACACTGCACCGCTCCTGCTGTTGCAATCGGAGGACGATCTCCGTTGTCCACCCGAGCAGTCGGAGACCCTCTTCGCCATCCTCCGCTCGCGCGGCGTGCGAACACAGATGGTGCGCTACCCAGGCGAGGCGCATTTCCTCGCCGGGATCGGCCGTCCTGACCGTCGAGTCGACCGCATGCGCCGGATCGTGGAGTGGTTCCGCGAGTACCTCTGAGTGAGACGGCAAGACGGCAGATGGTGAGACGGCTATACGATCCGCGAGGTGACGCAGGCGTCACCCGCCGTTCTCCTTCCTTCACCCCCTGAGGCGAAGCGCCCCCTTCGCCTACTCGTCAGAGGCCGTCCTGGTCGCCTCGCGGATCGTCTCCACCACCCCGGCGTCGGCCCGGGTCGTCGTATCGCCGAGCTGGCGCCCGACGGCGATATCGCGCAAGAGCCGGCGCATGATCTTGCCGGAGCGCGTCTTGGGCAGATCGGGTGTGAACATGAGTTGGCGTGGCCGCGCGATCGGACCGATCTTGCGGACCACGTGCTGGCGCAGCTCCTCGCCAAGGTCGTCGCTGGGCTCGACATCCGACTTGAGGATGACGAAGCAGCAGATCGCTTCACCCGTGACCTCGTCTTCACGGCCGACGACGGCGGCTTCGGCGACCCGCTGGTCGTCGACGAGCGCACTCTCGATCTCGGTCGTGGAGAGGCGGTGACCAGAAACGTTCATGACATCGTCGACGCGACCCATCAGCCAGTAGTCGCCGTCCTCGTCACGGCGGGCGCCGTCGCCGGGGAAGTACATCCCCGGGAACTTGCTCCAGTACGTAGCCTTGTAGCGCTCCGGATCACCGTAGATGCCGCGCAACATCGACGGCCAGGGCTGCTGGAGGACGAGGTAGCCGCCTTCACCGAGGGGCACCGGCTTGCCCTGATCATCCACGACGTCGGCGAAGATGCCGGGTATCGGTTTGGTGGCAGACCCTGGCTTGGTGGTGGTGATTCCCGGCAGCGGCGAGATCATGATGCCGCCGGTCTCCGTCTGCCACCAGGTGTCGACGATCGGACAACGGCCGCCGCCGATGTGCTCGTGGTACCAGATCCACGCTTCGGGATTGATCGGCTCACCGACCGTACCCAGGAGCCGCAGTGACGAGAGATCATGCCGCTCCGCGTATTGCGGACCCCATTTCATGTGGGCGCGAATGGCGGTCGGCGCCGTATAGATGATGGTCACGCCATAGCGCTCGATTATCTCCCACCAGCGGCTGGGGTCCGGCCAGTCCGGTGTGCCCTCGTAGATGATCCCGCTGGTGTGGTTGGCCAGCGGCCCGTAGACGATGTATGAGTGCCCGGTCACCCAGCCAATATCGGCTGCCGCCCAGAAGACGTCGTTCTCCTTGATGTCGAAGACGTTGCGGTGTGTGCTGGTGATCCCGGTCAGGTAACCGCCCGTCGTGTGGAGGATCCCCTTCGGTTTGGCTGTCGTTCCGGAGGTGTAGAGCAGGTAGAGCATATCCTCGCTCTCCATACGCTCCGGTTCGCACCACTCCGGCTGACGCGGTACGACGTCGTGCCACCACAAGTCGCGGCCGTCCAACATCGTGACGTCCTGGCCCGTGCGCCGAACAACGAGCACATGCTCGATGCTGGGGGTCCGTTGCAGCGCCTCGTCGACGTTGACCTTGAGACCATTTGGCTTGCCCCGCCGGTAGCCGCCGTCGGCGGTGATGACCAGCTTTGCCTGCGAGTCGTTGATGCGATCGGCGAGCGCCTCGGCGGAGAACCCGCCGAAAACGACGGTGTGGGGCGCACCGATGCGGGCACAGGCGAGCATGGCGACGGGGAGCTCCGGAATCATCGGCATGTAGATGGCGACGCGGTCGCCGCGGTGGACGCCGAGCTCTTTGAGGGCGTTGGAGGCCCGGTTCACTTCGACATAGAGATCGTAATACGTGACGACCTTGCGATCTCCAGGCTCACCCTCCCAGTAGTAGGCGACCTTGTCACCGGCGCCGGCATCGACGTGGCGGTCGAGGCAGTTCACCGACACATTCAGCTGGCCGCCGTTGAACCACTTGGCAAAGGGTGGATCCCACTCGAGGACGGTGTCCCAGGGGCGATACCAATCGAGCTTTGCCGCCTCGCCAGCCCAATAGGCCTCCGGGTCAGCCGCGGCCTGCTCGTAAATCGCGGGGTCACTGACGTTTGCCTGCGCCGCGAATTCGGGTGGAGGTGGGAACCGCCGCTGCTCGAGCAGCAGCGTCTCGATGGCCACCCCGCGTGTCCCCGTTCCCGATCCCGGATGCCGGGCACCCGTAGGGTCACCGCTCATCTCGCTCCCTCGCATCGTGGGCGGCAATAGGTCGCGTTGCCGCGCCAGCCTATTGACCGCTTCGATCTTGATGGCGCGAGTATACCTGTGCCTTTTCAGGGCTCATCGAAGGTGAGGCGATGAAAGGTCACGGTTTGGGAACGCTCGTGAGCTTGACCGTCTCTGTTTCCTTTTGAGCCTAGCGAGTGAGCAGCGCGCGCTGGACGGCTGAAGCGTGAGCGGTCTGCTCCACGTCGTCCGGAAGGGGGGGAAGGTCGACGTAACCGTGGCGCCGTTCAAGAGCGCGGGCCACGAGCCAGTCGGCCAGGACCGGGTTCTTGGGCAGAAGCGACCCATGCAGGTAGCAGCCGACGGCGTTGCGATAGATCGCGCCCTCGGTGCCGTCGCGTCCGTTGTTGCCGCGGCCGACTCGGACGCGGCCCATCGGCTCGACAGTTGGTCCGAGCGTGGTCAGTCCGCTGTGGTTTTCGAACCCGACCAACTCTCCCCACCGGCTGTCGACAACGACGTTGCCGATGAATCGCTCGGGTCCGGCAACGCTGGTCGCGTCGAACAGACTGATCCCTGGCAACGGTTCGGCGGCGTGCGGTCGATACTCATGTCCGAGAAGCTGGTATCCACCGCAGACGGCGAGCATGGCTGCCCCGTCTTCGACCGCAGCTCGAAGCGAGGCCCCCTTCGACCCTTGCAGGTCGCGAGCAACGGCGGCTTGCTCCTGGTCCTGGCCGCCGCCCCAGAAAAAGCAATCGATGTCGCTCGGAATCGGCTCGCCGATGCCAATCTCCCGGACCTCGACGGGGATTCCGCGCCATTCGGCACGCCGCTGCAGGGCGATGACGTTGCCGCGGTCGCCATAGATGTTCATCTTCGCGGCGTAGAGCCAGCCGATCGTCAGGTTCATATCCCCTCCGCCGTCCTCATTGTTCCCAGAAATGGTCGACCGTGCCCCGATCCGCGAGGTCCTGACGTAAACCGAGGAGCGCGGTGTAGGTCAACAAGACGTACCCGGCCCCACCTTCGGAGAGGGTACCGACGAATGAGTCGAGACCAATCGAGAGATCAGCCGGTAGGAGCACGATTCGCTCCGCCGGCACCCCCGCGTACTTGAGTCGATTCGCCATGTCCGCGCCGCGAATGCCAGTCGTGAAGAGCGGAGCGGTTCCTTGACTGAGCATCTCGAAGTCGACGTCCCAGAGCCAGGAGACATCTCGTCCGTCCGCGGCGAGGTCATTGATGGCAATGAGCGTGGGCACGATCAAACCGCCGGTCGCCACAGTGAGCATGCGCAAGGTCTCGTTGAAGCCCACCGGATTCTTAACCAGGGCGAGTGTCAACGAGCGCTCGCGATAGGTCACGCGCTCGATCCGGCCAAAAGCGGATCGGTACCCACGGAGCGCCTCGGCAATGGTCTGTCGTGGCACGCCGAGCGAGGCTGCCACGGCCGTCGCGGCGACCGCGTTGTAGGCGTTGTAGAGACCCGGAATCATCAGTTGTGCGTGGAGCGAGTTGTCCGGTTCCGCGGCGACCGAGACCTCGAGTCGGAGCGCGTCGACGCCCTCCAGTGTAATCGACGTTCCCGCGAAATCGAGAGGTGGGCGCTCCGCGCCGCAGCCGGGACAGCGCCATGCTCCGAGGTGGGCGCTGAACAACCGATCGTAGGCGAGATCTCGTCCGCATCGGCGGCAGGTCTTGGCGTCCGCGGCATGCGGAACCTCGTCCAAGAGGAAGTCTGGGTTGCGATCGTCCAGCCCGAATGTGACGCGGCGCGCGCTGATCCCCTCCGTGATCGCGGCCAGTGTCGGGTCGTCCGCGTTGACGACGACAGTCGCCCCGGCGGGCAATTGTCGCAGCGCGGGTGTCCACTGAGACGCGATCGTATCGAGTTCTCCATAGCGGTCGAGTTGGTCGCGAAACAGGTTGTTCAATAAGACCATGGATGGCTGAACCCGGTGCAGAATCTCTGGAAACGCCGCCTCGTCACTCTCGATGACGCCAATGTCGGCTCGGGGACTCCCGGTCAGATCAGAGTGGCTGGCGAGAGCACTGGCAACGCCGCGCACGAGATTGGAACCGGAGCGGTTGTGGGCAACGCACGACCCATGCGCCTGCAGAATGTCGGCAAGCATGCGGGAGACAGTCGTCTTGCCGTTGGTCCCGGCAACGACCACGGTTCCTAGAGGTAGCCGACTAGCAATCTTGTCGAGAAGCCGGGGATCGATCCGTTCCGCAACGAGACCGGGCGCGGCCGTGCCGCCGCCACGGCCCAGTCCGCGGATCGCGGCGCCTGTAGCCTTAGCCGCCGCTAGGGCAGCGATCAGCCGCGCATCCCGCGGGTGTGGGCTAGGTGCCATCGGTGAGGACGACCGTGACCACCTCGAGGCGCTCGAAGACGACGAGCGGGATCACCGGCATCACCTGCGTGTCCCCTTGGGCCGCGTTCGGCGGTGAATCGTCAACGCGTCCGACGATCAGGCCACCCGGCACCCTGGCCGTCCGCAAGGACGGGCTATCGGTCGTCAGCACGAGCTCACCGGGTTGAGGGTCGCTATCACGATCGAGGTAACGAAGCTGCAAGCGGCCCCCATTCTGCCACTCACCAAATACCACGCCGTCTCCGCCGCCCTCAAGACGCGCCCCGACGCGCTGGGTGACGTCGACGATGAGCATGACGCGGGACGACTCCTCCCAGACCTCGGTCACTTGACCGATATAGTTGGGTCCCTGCGCGACGACTGCCATCCCGACCTCGACCCCGTTCTTTGCTCCCTTGTCGATGGTCAGGAATTTCTGCTGGTTGGTTGGATCTGGCGTCTGGACCCGGGCCTGGAGCATTTTCCAGGTCGGCCGGTCCTGTTGCAGCTTGGCTTGAAGGCGGAGTTGCTCGACCTCGCGGACCGCGGCCTTGAGCTGCGCGTTCTCAGCGGCTAGTTGGTCGCGCTCCGCCTTCACGGCGGCGATCTCGCGCTCCATCGTTACATCGCCGCGCCGGCCGGCATTTCCGATTTGAGTGACGACCGGACTGACGACCGCGCGCATTGCATCTTTGACTGGGTCGAGCGCGCGACGGCTGTCGAGCTGGATAAAGGCCAGGCTCGTGACCACGAACAAGACGACCAAAACGAGCGTCTGTCGGGTGTTCAGCGTCGTCAACGGCGAACCTCGTGAGGCCGGTGCTGTCCCGATGTCGTCGAGGGGCAGACCCCGGGATGGGCGGGATAGCCAACGATACCACGTCCCTTACCAACTCCCGGCGTTCGAGAGATGATCCCGTGCAGCCCTATCGCGCGCGGCGAATCTCCGAGCCGCTCGCCAAAGCCCGCTCGTAGAGGTGCAGCGCTTCGGCGACGCGCCCCGTGCCGCGGGCAACGCAGGTGAGAGGATCATCGGCGCGGTAGACCGGCATCTTCAATTCCGTCTGCAAGCGACGGTCCAGCCCGAACAAGAGGGCACCCCCGCCGGCCAGGGTAATGCCCTGCTCCATGATGTCGGCAACCAGCTCAGGAGGCGTCTCCTCGATGGCCGTCTTCACGACCTCCACGATTGTGTTGACCGGCTGGGAGATGGCGTCGCGCAGCTCCACTGAGCTGACCTCAACCGATTTGGGCAAGCCGGTCAGGAGGTCGCGCCCGCGCAAGGTGGTGCGAATCTCCTCTTCCAGGGGATAGGCGGATCCTCCAGCAATCTTGGCATTCTCCGCCGTCCGTTCGCCGATGACGAGATTGTGATCGCGCCGGGCATACTGGATGATCGCGTCGTCGATCTCGTCGCCGGCAACGCGGATCGAGTGATTGACCACGATACCGCCCAGAGAAATGACAGCCACTTCGGTCGTGCCGCCGCCAATGTCAACGATCATGCTGCCGATCGGTTCGTTGATCGGAAGCCCGGCGCCGATGGCGGCGGCCATCGGCTCCTCGATGGTGTAGGCCTCGCGTGCGCCGGCCGACAGTGCCGCGTCCTTGGCGGCCCGTTTTTCGACCTCGGTGACGCCACTCGGAATGCCGATGACCACGCGCGGATGAGGCGCCATCAGGCGCTGCATGTGCACCTTGCGGATGAAGTAATGGAGCATCATCTCGACGGTATCGAAGTCGGCGATGACACCATCTTTGAGGGGACGCACGGCGACGATGCTCTCCGGGGTCTTGCCGACCATCGCCTTGGCTTCGGCGCCCACACCGAAGGCACGACGGGTCCGGGTGTCGATCGCCACCACGCTCGGCTCGGAGATGACGATGCCTTTGCCACGCACGTAGACGAGAGTGTTGGCAGTCCCGAGATCGATGCCGAGATCGCGGCTGAACATCCCGAAGAGCTTAGAAAGGGGTCGGAACAACCAGGCGCTCCTCTAAACGCAAGAGGCACACGTCGGTCTTAGCGTGTCGGCCGCGTGCATGGCGTCATCGCGACCCGCGCCGGAATCGACGTCAAGATTGACGTTCGCCGCGGGAGACGCCCGGAGTATAGCACGGGGGTGTGCTACATACATTCGCGACCAGTTGACTTCTCGCTAGCGTCGTTCATAGACGGGCGCCCTAAGAGCCAGGTCCACGCGGTCTGGGTTGAGATCTGCTGCCACCCGGAATCGGTTGGAGTGCAAATGCAGATGAGCGCCTTCTCGCGCGCTCCGTCGTTGACGTGACGCGCCCGACTCTGTAGAGTCTCCGGATGGGCAACGGCAAAAGCCGTTTCCCGTTGGCGTGCGCGAACCGTGAACATGCAGCGCAGTGTCGCTGGCCAGTCGGTGCGCACTCGACCCCGTGAAGGGAGTCTCGTTGGACGCTGGCAGTCCTAGCTGTTCGACATTCGAGCGCCCCCAGGACTAGCCGGTCCGGCGATCCCGTCCCACCGCGTGGACATCCGCCAGCCCCCGGCAGGTCAGGGGGCTTCCAGCGGACCGCAAGGCGGTCCCTGAGAAAGGCGGTGTATCCATGCAGGAGCCAATCCGCTACTACATTACTAAGCGCGGCGAGGAGCCAACCGTGCGCAGCGTCAAGGTGGCGCAGAGCGCGCCGGAGGACGAAGATCGCGTGGTGCCGAACGCTGATCCGGCGGCCGAGTCGAAGGCGCCGAAACGATCTGCTCCCGCTCCGGCCAAGGCCGTGGAGCGGCTCGTAAAAGGTGCGATTCGTGGACGATCGGCGCAGCGCTAGCTGGAGCGGGTTCGCTCGAATGTCAAGCGGAATGCACTGATGCTTTCTGAGGCTGCTTTGTCTTCGAACGTCGATCACGTCGTCGGCACGTTCCCCCGCGCCGAGCTGAGCACCGCGCTTGCGGCGACTCACCGGGCCGGCTTCGGACCGCAGACCCGGGTCTTCGACGGAGCGCGGGACGACGCCGCACGTCAACTGGAGCGGGCAGGGCTACGCGTGCTAGAGGGTGCGCCGCCGCCCCCGGACGCGCTGCTGATCGTCGTCAACGCGCCCGGACGGATCGCGATCGTCGCCGAACTTTTCGAGCGGCTCGGCGCGGAGGCGATTCACCTGGCCGCGCGGCGTGGCGATGAAAAGCCAGCTCCAGCGCCGCTGGCGGCACTGCAGCCGGACATTCGCATCGGAGACGGCGGGTTGGCTTCCGAGTCCTGAGCCTCGGACTCGTCCCTTGCCGGTCGGGTCGGCGTTAGCGTGACGAGGATTCGCCCTGATTCGATCGACCGCTCGAGTCGTGAATCTCGACATCGGTCGGTTGCCCTTCTCCGGACGATGCTTCCCGGGACGCGGCACCCTTGATCGGGATAGCGCGAGGCTTCGCCACTTCGGCCTTGGGCAACGTGATGGTCAGGACTCCATCTTTGAAGTCGGCACTCGCGCCTTCGCTGTCGACGACTGATGGCAGCGACACTGTCCGTTCGAAGGCCCCAAACCGGCGCTCTCGCAACAGCCACCGGTTCCCTTGGCCGGTCTCCTCGACTTCCTCCTTGCGCTGGCCGCGGATGCGGAGGATGTCGCCGAGGATGGTAATGTCGATGTCGGAGGGCGGGACCCCCGGCACCGAGGCAGTCACCATGAACGTGTCCGGAGTCTCCTTCACGTCCAGCGCGAGACTCGACGCCATTCCCGGTCCTGGGGTCCCCGGCTGGGGACGGACAAAACTCTCTTCGAGCAAGTTGTTCATTGCCTCGCGCAGGCTGACGATGTCACCCCAGGGGTCCCAACGTGTAATGCTCATGGTGCTGCGCTCCTTAGCCTGAGTGGGCGTCCGCGGTTCAGAGCGGTGGGACGCTCATTTCGGATACGAAACCGCTACCACATTTTGTCCGCAAGACGCGGACCACGACAACTCAGAGGCAGCGCACGTGAAGACACGGTCGTCCCCCAACCGGCTGGCTTCTGATGCGGACACGGTCGAGCGGCCGGTGGAGGGGGCCGGTCGCTCGCTCGCTCCGCGCTTGCAGAGGTCCCGGAGACGGACGGTGCGGGGCTATTTCTTGCTGCCGCACCTGGCGCCGGTACTGGTCGTTGAGCTGGCGACGGCGGCGTTCGCGGTCATCGCCTGGGGCGGGTTGCCTCCGGCGCAACTCCTCGGGCCATTGCTTTTGGCCATGCTCGGTGGTCAGCTGGCCATCGGCGCGACGAACGAGCTGGTCGACCTTCCTTTCGACAGGGCCGGCAAACCGTGGAAGCCGTTAGTGAGCGGGGACGTCTCGATCCGAGGAGCCCGGGTCATGGTCGTCGTCGGTCTGCTCATGATGGTCGCATTCGGCTGGCGCTTCGGCCCCCTCGCGTTTACGCTGCTCTCCGCCGGCACGGCGTTGGGGATCGCGTACGATCTGTGGTTCAAACGGACCGTCTGGTCGTGGCTGCCCTATCTTCTCGCACTCCCCCTGCTGCCGATCTGGGTTTTCGCTTCTTTAGGAAAGCCGGAACCGAGATTGTTGCTGCTCTACCCGCTCGGGGCACTGGCGACGGTCGGCGTGCATTTTGCGCAGGCGCTCCCGGACGTGGCGATCGATCGCGCGGCCGGGCTGCCGACGGCGACGAGTCGTCTCGGACAATGGATCACCTTCGTCGTCGCCTGGCTAACGACGCTCTCGGCGCCGGTGTTGGCCCTGCTCGCCGCTTGGTGGCTCGACGTGGAGCAGCCTTATCTCGCGATCGACCTCGCCGCCAGGCTGACGCTCCTGCTGCTTATAGGCAACGTCATCCTGTTCGCCGCCAATCGGCGTGTTGGAATCGCCGCCTGTTTTCCGCTCGTCGCGCTCGCAACGCTGACCAGCGGCTTGGCCTGGACCGTGACGCTAGCGCGCTGAGGACCTGGAACCGGCCGTCGGACCTTACCGGGCAAGCTCCTGTCGATGCACGACCTGACCCATCCGCTCGAAACGCGGCCAGTCGAAGGCGACGCCGGCTGAGACGCCATCACCGAGCGCGAACTGACCTGCCTCAGCCACGAGCGGCGTTCCAGTAACGTCCTCGACAAAATAGGCCCCGCCAGGCGAAAAGTGGTCTCCGGGAAGTTCGATCTCGGGCAAGCCATTGAGATTCAGATTCATGGCTTTGCCCCATGCCGAATCCAGCATCCCCCCGATCCAGCTCCGAATCCCCCGTTCGTGACAGAAGCGGGCGATGGTGATTGCTTCCGCAAAGCCGGAGACTCGCGGCGGCTTGATGTTGACGATCAGGCGGGCGAGCCCGTTGTTCTGCCCCCAGAGCGTAGCCGCCGCCTGGGCGTCACGTAGGGAATGGATACTCTCGTCGAGGCAGATCGGGGTCCGCAGCTTGCGAGAGATCTCGCTGTGCAGCACGATGTCATCGTCGAAGAGCGGCTGCTCGATGAGCAAGAGATCGAGATCGTCCAGCATCTGAAGGCGATGCCAGTTGGCCATGGTGTAAGCCGAATTGGCATCAACCTGGAGAAAGACATCTGGGAAGCGACGGCGGACCGCCCTGGCGACCTCGTCGTCGAATCCCGGCCATATCTTCACCTTCAGGCGACCATAGCCGAGCGCGACCGCCTGCTCGGCCAGATCGAGCACCTGCGATACGGTCTTGCCGCCGATACTGACACCGACCGGGAATGTGCGGCGCTCGCCGCCCCACAGGTGCCACAGTGGATGACTAGTGCGTTGGGCCACGATGTCCCACATGGCGGCCTCGACACCGCTCTTGGCGAAGACCGCGCCTTTCACCCAGGAGTAGCTCTCCCGCAGCGCTGGAATGGAGTCGATCTCACCCTGCTCCCGCTGAAAGCGCTCCACGCTTGGCAGGATGAACTCACGCAGCGACGTGAGCACGGACGGCGTGTCAACTTCGGCCTTATAGGCGGGGTCGAGCAAGGTGGGGACCTCACCGACGCCGCGCAGACCGTCGCTCGTCTCGATCACCACGAACGGGCGATCCAATGTCTCATAAGTGCCAAATGACGTCGTGAACGGCTGCCGGAGTTGTAGCGGCACGCGGTGGACGGTGATGCTCGAAATGGATGTCTGCACGGGATCAGCCTTTCGGCT
>DASUQU010000317.1:0-8911 GCA_036280495.1 Thermomicrobiales bacterium
TCGCTCCAGCTCGCAGATTCCTCGTGAAGAGCGCTGCGAACTGTTAACTCGAGTAATTGAGGTTCAGTTGGGAGTAGAGCGCATGGAATGGTCCCTATTCGTCATCGTGGCGATCCTGCTCATCATCCTGATGGTTCTGGCATCGGCGATCAAGGTTGTCAAAGAGTACGAGCGCGGCGTCGTATTCCGCCTTGGCCGGCTGCTCGGTCCCCGTGGTCCGGGCCTCATCTTGCTGGTGCCCTTTATCGAGCGCATGCAGAAGATCGATCTCCGCACGGTGACGCTCGACATCCCATCTCAGGAGGTCATTACCCGCGACAATGTCACCGTGCGCGTGAATGCGGTCGCCTATTTCCGTGTCCTGGACCCAAATGCCGCCATCGTCAATGTGACCGATTACAACCGCGCCACATCGCAGATCGCCCAGACGACGCTACGCTCCGTGCTGGGCCAGTCGACATTGGACGACCTGCTCTCGGAACGGGAAAAGATCAACGAACAGCTGCAACAGATCATCGACGAGCAGACCGAGCCGTGGGGTGTCAAGGTCAGCATCGTCGAGGTCAAGGACGTCGAGTTGCCGCAGACGATGCAGCGGGCGATGGCTCGGCAGGCCGAGGCTGAACGCGAGAAGCGGGCGAAGGTCATCCACGCCGAAGGAGAGCTCGAGGCGAGCCAGAAACTCGCCCAGGCGGCGGGGGTCATCGATCAGAATCCGCTCGGCATCCAGCTTCGGTACCTGCAAACGCTGACCGAGATCGGCGCGGAAAAGAACACCACCGTTGTCTTCCCCCTTCCGATCGACCTCATCGCCGGTATCTTCTCCCGGTCTAACGGAACTAAACCAGCGCCGGTCCCCAGCATCAGCGAAACCGCACCGGAGTAGCTGCAACGTAGACTCCCCGAGCCCTTCTGTCAGAGGCCCAACGGCGCGGTGGTTCGGCGTATGCGCTGGCGCCGCGCGCATGTGCGCCCAGGTGTCACGCACAAGGCCTCGAGATCGTCTCTTGATTCAGAGAACCGTTCACGCGCCGCTTGCGGCCCTACGTCGCCAGCCAGCGATGGAGCGGACCGACCGAATGACGGGAGGCGATCAATGATAACTATCGATCCGCAGGGACAACGTGATGTCAACGGCAGTTGGCGTGACTCGCCACACCGCGGATCATCGGCCTCTGCCACCTCGGAGCTCGTCATGTCCGACAGCGAGCCATTTCTCGAATACCGTTCGCTCCTGTTTTCGATCGCCTATCGCATGCTGGGGAGCGTCGCCGACGCCGAGGACGCGGTTCAGGAGACGTACCTGCGCTGGCGCCGCGCGGCGGAGAATGGCGAAGAGATCCGCTCGCCCAAAGGGTGGCTGACCACAACCATCAGCCGAGTCTGCCTCGACCAACTCGGCTCGGCCCGGATGAAGCGCGAGCAATACATTGGACCCTGGCTGCCCGAGCCCCTTAGCGGCGTAACGCCTGACGTCGCGGATACCGTCGCCGATTTCGACTCGCTCTCGCTCGCGTTCCTGGTGCTCCTGGAGTCACTCTCACCCAAGGAGCGAGCTGTCTTCCTCCTGCATGACGTCTTTGGCTATGACTTCGCTTGGGTCGGCGACATCGTCGGTGAGAGCGACGCCTATTGCCGGCAGCTTGCGAAACGGGCCCGGGCGCACATGGCCGAGCGCCGTCCCCGTTTCCAGGCCGATCGCGCCCAACGGGAGCGGCTAACAGCCGATTTCCTGCGAGCCGTCTCCGAAGGCGACATGCTGGCCCTGATCGAGACGCTTACCGACGATGTGACTGTCTTCTCCGACGGCGGAGGCAAGGTCAACGCGGCTCGCAAACCAGTTGTCGGTCGCGACAAGGTGGCTCTGTTCCTGACCAACCTCGCTCGACTGGCGCCCGCGGGAACCAGCTTCCGCGTCGAGCCGATCAATGGTGAGCCGGGCATCGTGACCCTCGTCGATGGCGCGGTGCGGAACGTCGTGACCTTCGATTTCGCGGATTCCGCCATCAGCGCTATCTACATCGTCGTCAACCCCGACAAGCTGGGAACGGTTGCCTCGTCCTTGTCCGGCACTCGATCAACAGAAGACCAAGCGCGTTGACGACGTCGAACTCGTAGATTGAAAGGAGACTGCAATGGCAACTGTGTTTGTTAGTGGTGCGACCGGCGTCCTTGGCCGCGCGACCGTCCCGCAACTGCTCGCTTCCAGGCACACCGTTCGGGCCCTTTCTCGCGGAGAAGCGAACGACGCTGCCATTCGTGCCCTCGGCGCCGAACCTGTGCGCGGTGACCTGTTTGACCCGGATTCGCTACACCAAGCGGTTGCGGGGGCAGATGCCATTTTCCATCTCGCCACGCGCATTCCGCCCAGTTCGAAATTGCGACAGCACTCCGCCTGGGCCGAGAACGATCGCATTCGTGCTGAAGGCACGAAGAACCTTGTCGACGCGGCCCTGGCGACCGGCGCCCGAGTTTTCGTCTATCCCAGCTTCGCCTTCGTCTATCCCGATAGCGGCGACGCGTGGATCGACGCCGCATCGACCCCGGTCGCTCCGACCGACATCCTCCTTTCAACACTCGCCGCCGAGCGAGAGGTGGAGCGCTTCGCGGAAGGCGGCGGGCGCGGAGTATCGCTGCGACTCGGGGGGCTTTACGGGAGCGATCTCGGCTCGACCAGGGAGCAGCTCCAGCTCGCCCGCCGCGGGATTTCGATGTTCGGCGCCGCCGCCGATGCGTTCAGTCCGACGCTCTGGATCGGTGACGCCGCCTCGGCCCTGTTGGCCGCGCTCGACCGCGCTCCCTCCGGGCTCTATGACGTCGTCGATGACGAGCCACTACGGCAGCGACAGCTCAAGACGGCATTCGCCCGGGCCGCCGGGCGGCGCCGTGCGCTGTCAGTGCCAATCTGGCTTGTACGGATGATGGCCGGTCCGGCGGCCGAGGTGTTCACGCGAAGCCTGCGTATCTCTAACCGCCGCTTCCGCAACGCGACCGGATGGGCACCACAAGTCCGCGACGCGATCGAGGGCATGGCACGGGTCGGCGCCGAAACTTCTCCCGTCCCGACAACGCACGTTCCGCTCGCCGTCCGCGTCGGACTGTGGGCGATGGCGCTCTTCAGCCTCTTTGCCGGCCTACAGCAACAGTTCGCGCCCCGCTCCTTATTCGACGACTTTCCGGGGTTCGGTATGCAATGGGTTGCCGTCGACGGTCCGTACAACGAGCACCTGCTGCGCGATCTCGGCGGGGCGAATCTGGCGCTCGCGGTCGTCACCCTGTTTGCGATAGCTCGGCCCACGGTCGGAGTCGTGCGGGCCGTCGCGGCGGCGATGCTGGTAGCCCAGGTTCCGCACTTCATCTACCACGCCGCGCACCTCGAGGTACTGCCGACGACACTCGATCGCGTCTTGCAGACCACTTCGCTGGCGTTGACCCTCGCAATTCCGCTGCTCGTCCTAGTGCGCTCGAGCGGTATCCGGGAGGAGACTGTGACAGCCTCTCAATCACCCGAATTTGCACCAAGCCGAGCCGGACAACAGCCACCGCGGTTGGTAGCTTCCAGTAACTGAGGCTCTCAGCAGTCCCCCAATAGGTCGGTGTCATCCTGTACGCAGTGAAGGATCTAGGCGCACCGTTGCATCAGTTGGCTGACACCGGGATTCTTCAGCTGCGGGCTCGGACTGACCCACGCTTGGTGTCACCACGCGAAGCTGCAGTCCCAACTCCTGGAATCGCTTCGCGCATACAATCGTCCGATACGAACGAGACCGTACTGCGAAGGATGAGCCTGGATGAACCGCGATGACACACGGCGGCATGAGTCGGTCGATCACATTCACCCGACCGACGCCGGATTGATGGATCCAACCGGGAAAGATGCCCCGGGTACCGGAATCTTCGGCGACGAGACGATCGTCCACGATCGCGACGACGGCAAGCCGCCGGGCCTCTATCCGGACGCTCCGGCGCACACAGGAGGAGTGGCTCATCCCGGTCCGACGCCTGCCGAGATCAAGGATGAGATCGAACGGTCGTCGCACCGACGTCAGAGTAGGGCCGCGGAGACGACAGGGCGGGAGGAGCGGTGAAGATCACGCGCGCGACAACCTATGTCGTGGGAAATCCCTGGAAGAACTGGCTCTTCGTTCGCCTCGACACCGATCAGCCCGGGCTCTATGGCGTCGGCGAAGGCACGCTGAACGCGTTCGCGCGGACCATCGAGACGGCCATCCACGAGCTGGCGCCGCGTTACGAGGGGATGGACCCCTTTCAGGTCGAGACGATCTATCAGCGAATGACTCGCGATCTTTATTCGGATGGCGGCCAGATTCACGGCAATGCGGTTGCCGCCATCGAAGAGGCTTGCTGGGACATCATCGGCAAGGTGACCGGCCGACCGGTCTACGACCTCCTCGGCGGTCGCTACCACGAGGACCTCCCAGCCTATGCCAACGGCTGGTACGTTGGCCCCCGCACTCCGGAGAGCTTTGCCGAGCGAGCCGCCGAGGTCGTGGCTCGCGGGTACAAGGCGCTCAAGTTCGACCCGTTCGGGGCGGCCTGGAGGACGATGACCCCTTGTGATCGCCAGCTCTCGCTCGATATCGTCCGCGCGGTGCGCGAGACCGTCGGCCCCGAGGTTCAGATCATGATCGAGGGGCACCGCCGCTTCAGCGTCTCGGAAGCGATCTGGGTCGGAGAGCACCTTGCCGAGTTCGAGCCGACCTGGTTCGAGGAGCCAACCGACCACACCAAGATCGACGCCACCGCCGAAGTGGCGCGCTGCATCAACGTCCCGGTATCCGCTGGGGAAAGCTTCCACACCACGCACCAGTTCGCGGAATTGCTCAAATACAACAGCGTCCACATCCTGCAACCCGACCCGTCCACAATGGGTGGCATCCTGCGCACCCGGATGGTCTGCGCCATGGCCGACGCGAACTACGCCGTCGTCGCCCCACATCAGGCACAGGGACCGATCGCAACCGCGGTTTGCGTCCAGATCGGCGCCTGCACCCCAAACCTCCTGGTGCAGGAACTCTTCGATGAGTTCAACGTTGACTGGGAGCGGGATATCGTTAGCCCGCCCGTGCAGGTCGTCGACGGGCGCATCCAGATCCCGGAAGCGCCGGGGCTCGGCATCGACGTCAATTGGGCAGAGGCGGAAAAGCACCCCTATCAGGTCTCGAATTTCCTACCGCTCTTCTCTCCCGGCTGGGAACGGCGCGAGGGCGCCCACCCCGACATCGACGCCGCCGACGAGACGGCCTGACGAGAGCCGGGAATCATGAGTAACGGTGAAGCCCTACACGGCTGTATCCCGATCCTGATCACTCCGTTTGCCGACGATGGATCGCTCGATCTCAAGAGCCTCGAGCGCGAGATCGATTGGGCCCTGGCCGAGGGCGCCAGCGGCGTCGCCTGCGTCGCCATCGCCAGCGAGGGGTACAAACTGACGGAAACCGAGCGCGATGCGGTGATTGGCACTACCGTTCGCCACGTTGAGGGCCGGGTGCCAGTCGTTGCTTCCGCAGATGGACCGGGCGAGGAGCCGGCCATCGACCGCGCCCGGCGAGCTGCGGCTCTCGGGGTCGATGCATTGATGGTGCTGCCGTCCTACTTCGTCAAACCGGGGCCCGAGGCGCTCCTGTCGTACTACGACCGCATTGCTGAGGCGTCAGGCCTCCCGATCATGGTGCAGGACGCGCCGCAACTGACGGGGGTATCGATGTCGCCGGGGCTCTGGGCACGCATCGCTGACGTGGCGCCCGGAATGCGCTACGTCAAGGCCGAGGGCACACCGCAAGGACCAACGATCTCCGAGACGCTGCAATTGTGTGGCGACCGCGTCGACGTTTTTTGCGGTTGGGGCGGATTGAGTCTGCTCGATGCGCTCGAGCGCGGCGCGGTGGGGAGCATGCCCGCGCCGAACTTCACCCGGTTCTTCGCTGACGTGCAGCGGAACTGGGAGGAGGGTGACCGCGCGGGCGCGGAGGAGCTCTTCGATCGCGGAGTTCCCTTCGTGATGTGGACCATGCAGTCGATCGACCATTCGGTGACCGCAGCCAAAGTCGAGCTTCACCTCCGTGGCGTCATAGCCTCCCCCCGGCTGCGGCAGCCGGCGCTGACGCTCGACGACATCGCTTACGGCCAGCTGGCACGGTTCCTCGACCACCGGCTTGCCGGCCCCGAGTGATACCGTTCGCCGCTGACGTGCGTATATGCCGGTAGCAGGCTCAAGCGCGAGGCGACTGAGCACGATTTACCGGGATTCGGAGTTCCGCAATGCCCGATCGACCGCACCGAGTGACCCGTCGCGCCCTATTCGGCGGAGTCGCTGTCCTCGCCGCGACTGCCACGCATCGGCTCGTCATTGGTCGAGCCCAGGAAGCTACACCAGCAGCCGTCGCCACCCCGTCCGCCGGTAGCGTTGGCATCCAACCGACCGGGACCGGCGACGTCCCCAGCACCGGGGGCAACCGGCCAGGCCCCGCGAACGTGGCACTCGGGCGCATGCGGTCTGACGTCGTGGCGCCGGTCGGGTTAGCGATCGAAGCCGCCGGCATCGACGCCGGAATCGAAACGCTACGCGTGGTCGATGGGGCAATGCAGGATCCGACTGGACCTTGGGTCGTGGCCTGGTACGAGAACCTGGGGTCCCTGGGGACCACCGGCAACGTCGTCATGGCAGGACACATCGACTATTGGAACGTCGGTCCCGCTGTTTTCTACAACATCTCCACCCTCGGGGCGGGTGACGAGATTGTTGTTACCGGAGACGACGGGAAGACCTATCCCTTCGCTGTCGAATGGGTCCGTCAATACGACTCAGCGTCCATTCCGCTGGACGAGGTCGCGGGCCCGACTGAGGGGGAAAGTCTAACCCTCATCACGTGTGGCGGGGCCTTCGACTACACGAACGGTCACTACCTGCAGCGAACCGTGGTCCGCGCCAACCGTAGTAGCCCGGCACTAGCCGCAACCACTTGAGCCGCGCCTCAGGGAAGTTCAAAGGTAGCGAACCACTCATAGCGGATTTCCAGCCCTATCAGCTGCGCCTCGGCCGACCTCAGTAGGGACAACAGACGCGTCGCCCTCACTTAGCCACCGCAGCCTGACACATGCGCCAACCGCGTTGGTCACCCGCTGTGCCCAAAAACAATGATGAATCGCGCTTCTGAATGCAGAGCTGAGCTAAAGGGCGGTATCCTGCCTTCCTGAATGGCATTCTGGGGCGCGACGCGACGCGCTGCATCCAGGGGATCAGGGGTGACAAGCGCGGTGGAAACGACCTTGCCCGACTCGGCGGGGTCAGGCATGACCGATGCGGAGATGCTGAATCGGGTCGTCGTCCGCTGCATGGCCTGTGAAGCGCGATTCACCGGCGCCCAAGTGCTCTCCCAGTGTCCCGCGTGCAGTGGCCTCCTCGACGTCGTGATCCCGACCAGGCGCAAGCTGTCGCCGTCAGACTTTGGCAGTGGTACTCCCGTGGCAGCCGAGCACTCGGGAGTCTGGCGGTACCTGCCGCTTTTGCCTGCCCTCCCCGCGGCCTCGCTCGTCAGCCGCTGGGAGGGAAATACCCCCCTCTACCGTGATGATCGCCTGGCGCGCTACGCCGGCCTCCCGGATGGCCACCTCGAGCTCAAGCACGAGGGCCACAATCCAACCGCCTCGTTCAAGGACCGGGGAATGACGGTCGGGGTGAGCCACGCCAGGGCAGTCGGCGCCCGGATCGTGGCCTGTGCCTCGACCGGGAACACCTCCGCTTCTCTCGCCGCCTACGCGGCCGCCGTCGGTATTCCGGCGCTGGTTCTCGTGCCGGAGGGCAAGGTCTCGGCGGGAAAGCTGGCGCAGACCATCGCCTACAGTGCCAAAGTCGTCCAGGTCGACGGTGACTTCGACGTTGCGCTGGCACTCCTGCGCGAACTGACGTCTGCCTACGACGTCTACCTGGTGAACTCGGTCAACCCCTTCCGGCTGGAGGGGCAAAAGACGATCATCTTCGAGATGCTCGAGCAGCGCGGTTGGCAGCCACCCGACTGGATCGTGCTGCCCGGTGGCAATCTCGGCAACACGTCCGCCTTCGGCAAGGCACTCGTCGAGGCGCACGCCGTCGGATTGATCGACCGGGTGCCGCGCCTGGCCGTCATCCAGGCTGCCGGTGCCGCGCCATTCGCGGCCTACCATGCGTCCGGTTTTGAGGAATTCGCTCCGGTCAAGGCCGAGACCGTCGCCACCGCGATCAAGATCGGCAATCCGGCGTCGACAGCTCGCGCCCGGCGCTCGATCGAGCTCACTAACGGCTGGGCGACTACCGTCGGCGACGACGATATCCTCGACGCCAAAGCCGCCATCGACCGCAGCGGCATCGGCTGTGAGCCAGCGTCGGCCGCATCACTTGCCGGGCTCGGTCGCCTCGTGCGGGAGGGCATCGTTGGTCCGGACGAAACCGCGGTTGCACTCCTGACCGGGCACATCCTGAAAGACACCGATGCGGTCACCGCCTACCACTTCGCTGACGTCGACGGCGCTCCGCGGCGCGCCGCGAACCGGCCAGTCCGCGTTGCGGCCGAGATTTCCGCCCTGGAGCAGGCCCTGGCTGATGCGCTTCACAGTTAGGACCCCCGCATCTTCCGCGAACCTTGGGCCGGGATTTGACGCGCTTGGACTTGCCCTTGGACTCTGGAACGAAGCGACGATTGACCCATCCGGAGAACCGGGCCTGGTCACCCTGAGCGGAACCGAGGCCGAGCTGCTGAACGGCCGCGAGAATCTGGCGCTAACGGCGATGAATCGGCTAGCACAAGAGGCGGGTCGTACTCTCCCACCCTTCTCGCTTGACGTGCGCACGGACGTCCCGATAGCGCGAGGTCTCGGGTCCTCGGCCGCGGCGCTCGTCGCCGGGCTCGTCGCC
>DASUQU010000318.1:0-5351 GCA_036280495.1 Thermomicrobiales bacterium
GTCTGTTTCCTCGGCTTGCGGTTCTGGTTCATCCTGCTTCCGGTGTTTGGAGCCATTACCGGGTTCTTCGTCGGGGCTCGGGTGATGCAGGATATTTTCGGCACCGGGTTCCTCGCGACGACGACCTCCTGGATCGTCGGCATTATCATGGCCATTGTCTTAGCGCTTCTGTCATATTTTATCTGGTACGCCGGGGCAATTATCATGGCTGGCGCCGTCGGCGCGAGCCTATTCTCCGGGCTCTTGCACGCGCTCTTCACCAACCCGTGGGGATGGGTGCTCTTTATCGTAGCCCTGATCGGCGCCATCATTTTCGCCGTCGGCGCGCTGATCTTGAACCTGCCAATCTACATCATTATCGTCAACTCAGCCCTCATTGGGGCGGCTCTGGCCGTTGCCGGTCTGCTGACGATCTTCGGCACGATCGAGGTCACGGAGCTCGCCAATGGCGCCGCGCTCGCGGTCGTGAACGAAACCAAGCTGGGGAACGCGTCCTGGCTCTGGGTTGTGGCTTGGATCGTCGTCGCCGCCGTGGGTATGTATTACCAACTGCGCGGCGTTGCTGAGACCCGGCTCCCCGAGGAGAAGTGGGTTCCGGCCAAGGCCGCATAAGTCTTCAATTCGGAGATCAATCGGATCGCGGGAGCGCCGGATTGCCAGCGCTCCCGCGTCGTGCTCGGCATGTCGCGCTTGTTCCCTGCACAAACTCAAAAGCCACTGGTGCTCCCACTGCCAAACTGCCCATGCCGAACGATCTTCGCCTGCCTCAGTCTGCCAACTGATCCCCCGGATTGACCTACCTGCGTCGCGCCCAGTAGAATTAGCCATGGCAAAAAACCAAGATTGCTTTGCGTTTATGAAGAATCATGTCATCGGTAATCCCGCCAGGACGAAAGGTTTCCCCATGCCCACATTGCCCGATCTTTCGGTCTCTGTCCTGTCCCGACTATCTCAGCGCCAGCTTCTGACAGTCGGCATCGCGCTGCTGCTGATGCTGGCCGGCTTCGCGGCGCCGGTCGCGGCTCAGGACACCGGCACCCCGATCCGCATCACCACCACAACCGGGATGATCGCCGATCTCGCCGAGAACATCGGCGGCGACCGGGTCGAGGTCGTTTCTCTGATGGGACCAGGAGTCGATCCGCACCTCTACAAACCGAGTGCCGGTGACATTCGCCGTCTCGAGGAAGCCAACCTCATCCTCTACAACGGGCTCGAGCTGGAAGGGCGAATGACCGATATCCTGGTCAAGATCGCCCGCTCAGGTACGCCAACTGTGCCTGTTGCCGAGGGTATCCCAGAGGATCGCTTGCGCGAGCCGCCCCAGTTCGCGGGGAAGTACGATCCTCACATCTGGTTTGATGTCACCCTCTGGCAGATGGCGGCGCAGCGGGTCAAGGACGAGCTGGCGACGATCGATCCGGCCTCGGACACCTTGTACCAGGCGAATCTCGAGGCCTATCTGGCCGAGCTCGACGAGCTGCACACCTACGTGCAGGAGCAGATCCTGCGCATCCCAGAGGGGCAGCGCGTGCTGATCACCGCCCATGACGCGTTCGGCTATTACGGCGAGCAGTACGGGATCGACGTGCGTGGCCTGCAAGGGATGAGCACGGCAACTGAGGCGACGGCCGGCGACATCCAGGCACTGGCGGAGTTCATCGCGGAACGGCAGATTCCGGCTATCTTCGTGGAGTCGAGTGTGCCACCGGCAACCATCGAGGCGGTCCAGGAGGCCGTCCGCGACCGCGGCTTCGACGTGGTCATCGGCGGCCAGCTCTTCTCTGACGCGATGGGCGCCGCGGGCACCCCGGAGGGCACCTACCTCGGGATGGTGCGGTTCAATACCGACACCATCGTGGGCGCGCTCAGCGCGGCGGACACCGCGACTCCAGCCGCGTGACGGAGAGAAAACGATGACTGTCGCCGCTCCGCTCTACGAGCATGCCCCTCCTGGTACACCGCTACCCGCGGTGTCGATGCGTGACCTGACCGTTGCCTACCGCGACACGCCGGTACTCTGGGACGTCGATCTCGATATCCTCGCCGGTACGCTGACCGCCATCATCGGTCCTAACGGAGCAGGGAAATCGACCCTGATCAAGGCAGCGATGGGGTTGGTGCCGGTGGCCGCCGGGTCGGTCCAGATCTTCGGCCGCGCCTACGACGAGCAACGGAATCTGGTCGGTTACGTGCCGCAGCGTGGCAGCGTCGACTGGGATTTCCCGACCAACGCGCTCGACGTCGTGATGATGGGGACCTACGGTCGCCTCGGCTGGATCCGCCGCCCCGGCAAAGCGCAACGCGAGACGGCAATGCACTGCCTGGAGCAGCTCGGTATGGCCGATTACGCCGATCGCCAGATCAGCCAGCTCAGCGGCGGCCAGCAACAGCGCGTCTTTCTGGCGCGAGCGCTGGCGCAGGAAGCCGAGCTCTACTTCATGGACGAGCCGTTCGTTGGGGTCGACGCCACGACCGAGGGCGCGATCGTCGACTTGCTGCGGGAGCTGCGCGCGCGCGGCAAGACTGTCGTCTGCGTTCACCACGACCTGGAATCCGCTCCGGACTATTTCGACTGGCTGGTGCTGCTCAACGTGCGCGTCATCGCTGACGGTCCGTTCGCGGCCACCTTCACTCCTGAGAACTTGGCCAGGACCTACGGCGGTCGCACGCACCGGCTCACTCAGCTCATCGCCACCGGAGAGCGCACTCGAGCCGCAGAGGGGGTCGAGGCGCGCGCGTGAGTGATCTCCTGCGTGATCTGATCTTCGACTACACCCTGCGCAACGTGGCGCTCGGCTCGGCGCTGCTCGGGATCGTCAGTGGCGTCCTCGGGTCCTACGCCGTCCTTCGCCGCCAGGGACTGCTGGGGGACGCACTGGCGCACGCCGCGCTCCCTGGCATCTGCATCGCGTTCCTGCTGACCGGCTCCCGCGAGCAGATCGTTCTGCTCCTCGGGGCCGGTATCGCCGGCTGGATCGGAACCATGCTCCTGCTCGCCATCGTGCGCCGGACGATCCTTAGTGAGGACGCGGCGCTGGGGATCGTGCTGAGCACCTTTTTCGGCTTTGGCATCACCCTGCTCACCTTTATCAATCAGCGCGACGACGCCAACCAGGCCGGGCTCGACAAATATCTCTTCGGGCAGGCCGCCGCGCTGGTCGAGGACGACGTCGTGGTCTTCGCGATTCTCGGCGGCATCGCCCTGCTGCTGGTGCTCCTCTTTTACAAGGAGTTCAAGCTGCTCACCTTCGACGCGGAGTTTGCCGGCAGCCTCGGGTTTGGCACCAACCGGCTAAGCGTGCTGTTGACGTCCCTGATCGTCGTCGCCGTGGTGATCGGGCTGCAGACCGTCGGCGTGGTCCTGATGGCGGCGATGCTGATCGGTCCCGCCGCGGCGGCACGGCAGTGGACCAACCGGTTGAGCGTGATGATCGTGCTCTCCGCGTCGTTCGGTGCGCTGGCCGGGGTGATCGGCGCGCTCCTCAGCTTCACTCAGGAGGGACTTCCCACCGGCCCCACGATCGTGCTGGTGTTGACTGTTATCGTCTTCTTCTCGCTCCTTTTCGCTTCGGCGCGCGGACTCGTCTGGGAGTGGCTACGGCGCCGCCGACAGCGCCGCAACCTGACCCTCGGTGGGCCGCCGGTCGAGGGGGGAAGGAGCCGCCCGTGAGCTCCGCCTTGGCCGTCCCCCTGACCGGCATCCTCGTCGCCAGCGCCTGCGCTTTGCTGGGGAACTTCCTCATTCTGCGCCGGATGGCGATGATGTCCGACGCCATCAGCCACGCCATTTTGCCCGGTCTGGTGGCGGGATACGTCCTGGCGCAGGGACCGAACCTGCTGGCCGGTTTCATTGGAGCCTCGCTGGCGGCAATCGCCACCGTGACCGCGGTCGAGGCCATCCAGCGCACCCGCCTCGTCGACGGCGGCGCGGCGATCGGGATCGTCTTCCCAGCGATGTTCGCGCTCGGTACGGTGCTGGTAACGCGGCAGTTCTCTGAGGTCCATCTCGACGCGGACGCCATCCTCTTCGGCAACATCGAGTTCGTTGCCTTCGACACGCTGACGATCGACGGCCGCGACCTCGGACCGCAGTCGATCTGGGTGATGAGCCTGCTTTGCGTGATCAACCTGCTCTTCATCGGCATCTTCTATAAGGAGCTGAAGCTGACCACCTTCGACCCCGGATTGGCGGCGACGCTTGGATTCTCCCCGGTCATCGTTCACTACGCACTCATGCTCGTCCTCTCGATCACCTCGGTTGGCGCGTTTACCGCGGTCGGCGCCGTGCTGGTGGTGGCACTGGTGATCGTGCCGGCGGCAACCGCCTACCTGCTCACCGACCGGCTGGCCCTGATGATCCCGCTCTCGGTCGCGATCGGCGCGATCTCAGCCCTGGCCGGCTATCGAGTGGCGATCTCCCTCGACGCCTCGATCTCCGGAGCGATGGTGACCGCGACGGGAGCGCTCTTCGGTCTCGCGCTCCTCTTCTCCCCCACGCGAGGACTGGTCGTCCGTGCCTGGCGCGCGCGTCGTCACCGGGCCACCATCGCCAGCGAGATGCTGGTCGTCCACCTGCTGAACCACGAGGCAGCCGCGGACCGCGACGAGGAGAACAGCGTCGAGCACCTGAGCCAGGGATTGCGCTGGTCGCCTGCCCGCACCGACCTGGCTATCGCCGGGGCGAGCCGGCGCGGCTGGATCGTTCGTGCCAATGGCCACCTGGAGTTGACCAGACCGGGCCGCGAAATCGCCCAGCGAGTGATCGCGCGTTAGGAGCAGCAACGATGAACGCCATGGATGACCGGCCGCGCGCCGCGAGCGAAGAGTCTCCTAAGATGGCCTCTCCTGATGCGCCACGTGTGACGCACGCGATGGAGGACTACCTCAAGACGATCTATCGCCTGCAAGGCGATGGCGGTCAGGTGACGATGCAGCGCCTGACCGAGGAGCTCGATCTCTCCGGTCCCTCAGTGACCAATATGGTCAAGCGCCTGCATGAGCTGAGGTTGGTGCGGCACACGCGCTACCGTGACGTGGCGCTCACCTCTGCGGGTGAGAAGGTGGCCCTGCGCGTCATCCGCCATCATCGGCTGCTGGAGCTCTACCTCACTGAATCGCTCGGGTACGAGTGGGACCAGGTGCACGCGGAGGCGGAACGCCTCGAGCACCATGTCTCCGCTGAGCTCGAAGCCCGCATCGCCTCCGCCCTTGGCCATCCGACCCGTGATCCCCACGGCGACCCCATCCCGAGCGCGGACGGCGCGATCGATTCCGTATCGTCTCAGGTACTCGCCGATCTGGAGCCGGGTGACGTCGCCGCCATCACTCGCGTCCCCGATCGTGACCCG
>DASUQU010000319.1:0-2477 GCA_036280495.1 Thermomicrobiales bacterium
TGGAGGCGGGTGCCGCGGCACAAGGACTCGCGCGCCTCGACCTGCAGATGCTGGTCTTGACACCCGGGGGCCGCGAGCGGACCGAGCAAGAGTTCCGCTCCTTGCTGTGGGGGGCCGGCTTCGACCTGCAGAAGGTGATCCCGACCGCTTCGCCGTTCCGCATCCTGGAGGCGAGTCCGGTCTGAGTGGAGAGTGATCGCGTGACGATGGTGTTAGACCGGACTCGAAGCGAGACCGATTCGACCTGTCCCGGTCTGGAGCGGAGGCAGCGGGAGCGCCCCAAGGGTTCCTGGGGCAGAGAGCTCCAGGACATCCTGCGCGCCATCAGCGGCGGGTTCATCTTCGCGACCCCACTCCTCTACACGATGGAGATGTGGTGGATCGGGACCACCGCCGAGCTCTGGAAGCTGATGCTCTTCCTCGCGGTCGCCGCACTGATCAGCCTCGCTCTGGCCCGCTCCCGATCGGGTGGGTTCAAGGAGGAGACCAGCCGCTTCGCCACTCTCGAGCAAGCGGCCGACGGTGTCGCCATCGGTCTCGTCGGCGCCGTCGTCGTCCTCACCGTCCTCAACCGTATCCAGCTCGGCGACCCGCTCGACAGCGTGCTGGGCAAGGTGATCGTGCAGGCGGTGCCCATCTGTATCGGCTCCGCCGTCGCCAACGCGATCTTCGGCCGCCATGGCGGGCGGACGCTCGATGGCGACCAGGAGACTGGTGAAGCACAGAGTGCCCGAGAGGCGTTCACTGCCGATTTCGGTGCCACGACCATCGGGGCCATTTTCCTCGCTTTCTCGATCGCCCCCACCGACGAAGTGCCGATGCTCGCAGCTGAGCTCGACTACGGCCACGCGCTGGCGCTGATCGCGCTATCGCTGGCGCTGACCTACGTCATCGTCTTCGTCAGTGGGTTTGGTACGGGGCAGCACGAGCAGCAGGGTCCGTTCCAGAGTCCGGTGACCGAGACTGTCCTCGCCTACCTCCTCTCCCTCTTGGTCGCGCTCGCCGCCCTCCTCCTCTTCGACCGCATCGAGTGGGGTGATTCGCTGGGTGAGATCGTGGCCATGGTCCTCGTCCTCGGCCTGCCGGCGGCGGTCGGCGGCGCGGCCGGGAGATTGGTGGTGTGACGACACGCGAAGCCGACGGGGAGGCAGGGCGATCGAGGTCCACAGACGAGAGCGAACAGGAGGCGACGGGGCAGCGTCAGCGCACTGCCGCGGAGAGGTTCACGCTGGCCATCAGCATCATTCTCATCTTGGGATTGATCGCGCTGGTGACCTACGTCTCTATCACCGGGGGCGGCGAACCACCGATCGTCGAGGCGAGGCCGTTGCCGGATGAGATCCGGCACGAGGGGGAGTCGTACTTCCTACCGGTTGCCGTGACGAATCGCGGCGGGCAAACAGCGGCCGAGGTGACGATCCAGGCCGAGCTAGCCGGCAGCGACGGATCAGCGGAGACTTCGGAGTTCACCCTCGATTTCCTGGCCGGCGGCGAGACGAGGGAAGGGACCGCCGTCTTCGCCTCGGATCCGGCGGCCGGTGAGCTCACGGTCGACGTTGCCAGCTTCCAGGCGTCATGACGAAGGAGGGACAGTCTGTCGGGGCGAGCGCACTGCGAGAGCAGGATTGAAAGATCCCGCGCGGGAGCCCCTCTTCTTCACCGATGACGAGATACATCAGGGCTGACTCGAGAGGGTCGAGTTAACCCTGCGGAGGCATGACCTGGATGGTCTCCTCCTGTTGAAGCACGATGCGGTGCGCTATGTCACTGGCTTCTACGCCAAGGGGTACCGGCCGTTCATCGACTTCGACTGTGCCGCGCTCGTGCGGCGAGACGGAGACATGCTGCTCGGCTAAACCGTCGGCGGGGAGGAGCGGCGTATCGCCCTCCGCAGGCGCGTCGCCGACAGCGTTCGGCTGCCGAACGTCTCGCGCTGGGGCGGGGGTCTGGCCGAGATGCTGAGGCGTGCCGGGGTCACCAACCGCCGGCTGGGGTTCGATATTCCCCCGTCTGGAAATGGTTGATGCCAGCGGCTTCTGGGCCGACCTGACGGCGATCAAGCACCCGCCCGGGATCCCGGTGATCGAGGAGGAGCTCAGGATCGCCGGGGCGGGAGTTGCCGCGGCGCTCGAGGCAATCAGACCGGGAGCGACCGAGATCGAGGCCTCCGCCGCCGAGTCGACAATGCGCGTCATGGGATTAGCGATAAACCCATTTATCCCGGTGGTGGCCTCGGGCGCCAACGCGGCGATCTGGGAACGGGTGGCGACACATCTTCCACTTGCCGCCGGTTAGATGGTGATTCTCGATTTCGGGTCGGTGTGGAATGGATACACCGGGCGCCTTTGCCCGGACGACGATCGCGGGCGAGCCCAGTTCCGCCCAACAGGCCCTCTATCGCGCGGCGTACGACGCCCTCACGGCGCCGATCGAAGCAATCCTGCCTGGTGTGCTCTGTTCCGAGGTCGATCTCATCG
>DASUQU010000320.1:0-2045 GCA_036280495.1 Thermomicrobiales bacterium
GTGGCAATGGCGCATGACGGAGGAGGTCTCGTGAGACTCGAAGGCAAGATTGCCGCGGTCACCGGTGGCGGTTCGGGGATGGGCAAAGCAATCAGCCAGGCATATGCCCGGGAAGGCGCCCGTGTTGTCGTCGCCGATCTCAATCTAGACGCGGCGCGGGGAGTCGCCGAGCAAATCACTGCAGAAGGCGGCGAAGCGATCCCCGTCCAGACGGACGTGCGGGATCAGGCGCAGGCGCAGGCGATGGTCGACGCGGCCGTTGAGAAGTACGGCGAGCTCGATATCCTCGTCAACAACGCTGGAGTGGGCAAGATCATTCCCTTCCTGGAGACGACGAATGAGGATTGGGACTTCATGTTCGACGTCAACTGCAAGGGCTTGCTCTGGTGCTCGCAGGCAGCAGCGCGGCAGATGATCGAGCAGGGTCGTGGCGGCAAGATCATCAACCTCGCCTCCCAGGCCGGTCGCCGCGGCGAGGCATTGGTCCTCGCCTACTGCGCCAGTAAGGCCTGCGTGATCAGCATGACGCAGTCGATGGCACTGGCGCTGGCGCCACACAAGATCAACGTCAACGGCATTGCGCCGGGGATCGTCGACACGCCCTTCTGGGTCGAGGTCGACAAGCAGTTCGCGAAGCTGTTCGGTTGGGAGATTGGCGAGCCGAAAAGGAAGTTCGTCGAATCGATTCCGCTTGGTCGCATCGAGCAACCGGAGGACGTCACCGGCGCCGCGATCTTCCTCGCCTCCGCCGAATCCGATTACATGACGCAGCAGACGCTGAACGTGGACGGCGGCAACTGGCCGGGGTAACCGTCGAGTGGGGAATTCATGACCGATTCGCAACCGAACCGCCGCGCGATCGACCGCCTCTGGACCGAGATCGACAGACGGCAAGATGAGCTCGTCGAGACCGTCGCCGAACTCGTCCGGCGACCAAGCCCACTTGGATCCGAAGCCGACGCCCAGTCGTACGTTGCCGATCATCTCGGGGCGTCCGGTCTGGATGTCGACATCTGGGACCTCGACGACTCGGTCAAGGACCTACCAAACGCCGGCGACAGCGGCGTGCCCTTTCCCGGCCGGCCGAATGTCGCCGGAACCCGGAAGGGAGCCGGTGGCGGCAGGTCCCTGATCGTGCAAGGGCATATTGACGTCGTCTCACCGGAGCCGGTCGCGGCCTGGTCGTACGATCCGTGGCAGCCGACCGTCATCGGGGACCGCATGTACGGCCGGGGCGCTTACGATATGAAGAGCGGCGACGCGCTCAACCTGATGCTGCCTCGCCTGCTGCGCGACCTCGGCATCCAGCTTGCCGGCGATCTCATCGTCCAGAGCGTGATCGAGGAGGAATGCACCGGCAATGGCGCCCTCGACGCCGCCCGTCGCTACCGGGCGGACGCGGCGGTCATCACCGAGCCGACCGGCGGCCGCTTCACCCACGCCCACGTCGGCGTCCTCTGGTTCCGCATCGGCATCGTTGGCAAGTCATGGCACGCGATGCAGGCCTGGCAGGGCGTGAATGCGATCACCAAGGCCATCCCGATCATGCAGGCCTTGCAGGACCTGGACGCCCGTCTCAACCAGGAATCGCACCCGGCATTCGCCGACATCGAGCACCCCATCAATCTCAACATCGGCGTCATCCACGGCGGCGATTGGCCGAGCACGGTCCCGGGCGCCTGCGAGCTGCATTGCCGGTTGAGCTGCTACCCCGGCCAGACTGTCGAAGAGACCCGGCGCGAGATCGAGAGCGCAATTTCCGGAGCTATCGCTGGCGATCCCTGGCTCGCGGAGCACCCCCCGCGTCTGGTCTGGGACGGGTTCCAGAGCGCTGGATCGACCGTATCGATGGACGAGCCGTCAGTTCAGCTACTCAACCACTGGCATCAGCAGGTCTTCGGCGCACCAATGGAGCTCAAGTCCGGCACCGGCATCAACGACATGCGCTACTACAACTTCGTTGGGATCCCGGCTGGGTGCTACGGCGCGGCCGGGGGCAACGGGCACGCCGCTGACGAATGGCTCGATCTGCACTCCCTGGCGCC
>DASUQU010000321.1:0-11395 GCA_036280495.1 Thermomicrobiales bacterium
CGGTCGATCGCGCCGGTAGTGGTCGGTCTCGTTCCCGAAGTCACGGTCGTCATCTTGCCGGATGGGGAGAGCAACTCGGTAGCGACCCGAGCGGCCGAAGTCATCGGCGAGCGGTTGGAACGATCGGCAGCGATGGTTGTCGGGCCAGGGCTCGGCGATGATGCGGCAACCGCAGCGCTGCTTGGGACACTCTTCGGTTTTACCAGGGTTCGCGGCAGCATAGGTTTTGGAACGACGCCGTTAGGGTCGGATGGCGCGGGCATCGAGGGGACCATTGCGGCGGCCGGGAAGCCGGTCGTCGTCGATGCCGACGCCCTCAACTGGCTCGCCCAGCAAGACAGGTGGTGGGAGCACGTGACGGCCGGAATCATGGTCCTCACCCCGCATGCGGGTGAGATGTCTCGACTCGTCGGTGTCGATGTCGATGAGATAGTGGCCGATCCGGAAGTCATCGCGGGAGAGGCGGCGGTGCGATGGAAGCAGACGGTGGTCCTGAAGGGCGGACGGACCGTAATTGCCAGCCCAGATGGAGCCGTTCGCGCCGTCGACGCCCCGCCATCGCTCGCGACAGCAGGTAGCGGCGACGTTCTCAGTGGTTCGATCGGTGCGTTGCTGGCACAAGGACTCAGTGGCCCGGACGCCGCAGCTCTAGCAGTCTACGTCGGGTGTCGTGCGGCCGAGCGGACGTCGGCGCAGTACGGAACACTTGGGGTCGTTGCCGGAGACTTGCCCAACGCTATCGCCGCGGAGCTTCGCACGCTCGAAGAATTGGGAGCCTAGGATGGTGTCGGGAGCGGAACCCTCCGTCAGGGATGTGATGCGGAATGAGGTGCCGACCGCGTCGCCCACGACCCCAATCGCTGAATTGGCGAGGTTGATGGTCGAGCATCGCGTCCCCGGTCTTCCCGTGATCGCTGAAGGGGAGCTGGTCGGGATCGTTACCGAGGCCGATCTGATTCAACGCGAGGCTGCCGTCGACGTGCCGTCAATCGCTACATTCTTGGACGCGGTGATTGTCGCGGATGCCGGAACACCGTTTGAAGAAGAGCTGCGTCGGGTGGTGGCCACCACAGCGGAGGAGTTGATGACCTCGCCGGTCATAAGCATTCGGGACTCCGCGACAGTGGCCGAGCTCGCCACACTCATGCTCCAGCAGCGCGTCAACCCCGTACCGGTCGTCGACGACGCCCGACAGATCGTCGGTCTCGCTACGCGAAGTGGACTCGTCGAGCTGATCGCTCAATTGGAGACCGTCTCTGCGCCACGAGAAACCGGCGGGAGCTAACTGCCACGAGGACCCCGGTGGCACCTCCTTCCAAGATTGATATGGACGGGATTCGTGCCACGCGAGCCGTGGTCGACCTCGATGCGATCGAGGGCAATGTACGCGCGCTCCGCTCGGCGCTTCCCGTGTCGACCCAACTCATGGCCGTCGTCAAGGCCGACGGGTACGGGCATGGTGCGCCGTTGATCGCGGGTGCCGCGCTCGAGGCCGGGGCAACATTGCTTGGGGTGGCGACTATCGGCGAGGGACAAGCTCTAAGAGCGCGCGGCGTCAATGCGCCGATCGTACTGCTCGGTTCGGTCGACGCGAGCGAAGCGTTGACTGCTTGCGAGGCCGACCTCGAGATTACAGTCGGTAGCGCGTGGCTGCTGGACTCGGTGCAGCAAGCGGCCCGGGCAGTTGGCTCTGAGTCGCCGGTCCCGGTTCATCTTAAGGTCGATACCGGTCTGCGACGCTACGGCGCTACCGCATCAGAGGCGATAGCGCTTGCGACCCGGATAGCGAGTGATCCATATCTTCGCTTTGCCAGCATCTTCACTCACTTCGCCTCCGCGGACGAGCCAGACGAGCCGTTTACCGACGCGCAGATTGAGGTGTTCGAGCAGGTGGTTCACGCCGTGCGAGAAGCCGGCGTGCGGCTGCCGCCGCTCCATGCGGCCAACAGCGCCGGCATTCTTACCGGCCGTGGAACCGAGTACGCGATTGCCCGGGCCGGAATCGCGCTGTACGGCGTAGCGCCTTCTCTGGCGGTGCGGCTGCTGCCCGGTATGGGTGCCGGAATCCGCGTTGAGAGCCGGATAACTCGCCTGATTAACTTAGCACCGGGAGACACCGTCGGCTACAACCGGACATATCGCGTTAATGCGCCGATGCGAGGAGCATTGGTGCCGATTGGCTATGCCGATGGCTATCGGCGCGCGCTGTCCGGACGCGCCTGGGTAGGCATCGACGGCCGGCGTGCAACCGTGATCGGCCGGGTTTCAATGGATCAAATCGTCGTCGCCGTGCCCGAAGGAGCCCAACCTGCGCTTGGCGATGCCGTCACGATTATGGGCGGAGACCCTCAGTCGGGAGCCCCCTCTATCGAGGAAATGGCCGACCTGATGGGTACCAATGCCTATGAGGTGATCGTGGGAATTCGGGAACGGGTGCCGCGGGTATTCTTGCGCGACGGAAAGCCGGTCGCTGCGCGAGTCGGCGGCGACGCCGCGAACTGGATCCGGTCGAACTCGGTCCAGACGCAGGTCTAGCCCTGGGCGGAGAGCTCGGCCGCGACTCGCTTCAGATTATCTATGTCGCGGCGCACTACGAAGGTCCGGCCGCTCATGTCGTCCCGTACGTAATTAAGTGTCCGGTCATCCATCCAGCGGTAGATCGTGGGACGCGTTACGCCGAGCTGTTGTGCGGCGCTGCCGATACTGACCAACTCTGTTGGATCGTAGGCGCGGTACTTTGCGAGCGCGAGCATGCGACCCAGATCTGTGTCCCAGAATGACCGGGGCACGGTGTAATCCTCGGCAGCCGCCGGCCAAAAGAGCACCTGGAGAACAGCGTCAATGGCGGAGAGGACGAGGTCTTTTGACTCGCGGGCTTCACCCCGGGCCAGCGCCGCAAGCCGCTGAAGGTCACGCCCAAGGGGCCCGCCCTGAAGATCGCTCAGGGTCAATTCCCGAAAGGACTCGGGGTGCAATTGGCTTATAAGACGATGGTGTTGGCTGTAGACGAGCTGGAGCGCATCGTCGATCGCCGCTTGGTAGTCCGGCAACCCTGAGTCCACGGGTTCTCCTTTCATCCGTGCGGCAAAACCGGCTCATCGGCGAAGGATGCGCGAGTACGGTCAGAGTGTACGCTCAGCATAGCAGAGGGTCAACAGCGCGCCGTTGGTTCGAACGAAACTGGTACCCATGGATGGCCAGCAGGCGGTATGCCTTTCGAAAGTTTCGTTGTCGTGACAATCTGGCAACTGACGGATAACAGGCACCGATGGGCCTTCCACCGCGAGAGATACGGTTTGCGGCACCGGTTGTTCGATCTCTAGGGTGAGGGATCGCGGTCGACGCGCCCCGGCAGCGGCTCAGCGACCGGTAGTGATGCCGCGCACGGCAAGTCCGAAGATGAACAGCGCGATCAGACTGTAGATCAATAGTGCTTGCCGCTGACTCCGTGTTCGGAGGTATGACCAGGCGAACGGCATAACAAGAATCGCCGTGAGTCCGTACAGGTAGTGCGTCGCCGTTGGTGGTCGCGCGCCGGTCGCGAACACGGCCAGTCCCGCGCCGCCCTGCACCAGGACGAGCGCCTCGCCGATCACCAGCGCTCCCGCGTAGCTCCCGGTAATCGATTGACCCCGGAGGTAAGCGAAGATCCCCCAGGCTCCAACTGCAGCCATGAAAAGCAGCACTGTCATCGAGAGACGATCATGAAGGAGAGCCAAGAGTTCCAACGCGTTCGGGCCCCGTCCTTGGATCTATGATTCGCGAGGTCGGGCGCCGATCACGGTCGCTCCCAGCCTGCAACGACCCGGTCTTCCGAAATTGCGCTGGGAACCAGGAGATCGAGTGTCAATTGTGCAATCCCCGGTTTCGCCGTTTCCGGAGACCAGGTTTCATTGATTTCTCTCCGCGGCAAGGCATGCAGATCGAGCTGCAGGCCCGCCCGGGCGAGCCGGCGCTGAACAGTCTGCTTCGCGAGGTGTGGCCGGTTGTTGGTCTCGGATAGATGGGCCAGCCAGACGGTAGGTGGTTGATTCGATCCCCGGATGGCCTGCGCGAGCAGGTCGGCGCAGCCCGCGTTCGAGAGGTGACCCGAGTCCGACAGAATGCGGCGCTGTAGTCGCTCCGGATACGGGCCACGGCGAAGCATCGCCTCGTCATGGTTGGCTTCCAAAACCACCAGCCGCGACTCGCCGATCGCATCCATAGCGGCCAGGCAAGGACAGCCCAAGTCGGTTACGACAGTGACGGATCCCGCAGGGGAGCGAATCAAGAATCCGCATGGGTCCTCTGCATCATGGTTTACAGGGATGGCAACTATCTCAACGTCCGCAAGTCGCACGGGACGTTGCCCGCGAGTCTCTTCCCACAAGCGCGCGGGTATGTTGGCAGCGCGCGCTGAACCGCGTGTGCTAAGGACCGGAGTCTGTTGGCGGATCAACCGAGGTAGTTCCCGAATGTGGTCACTGTGCTCGTGGCTGATCAACACGGCGTCGATATCCGCCATGGTCAGTCCCACGGCCGCGAGCGCACGCTGCAGTCGCCGAACGCCGACTCCGCAGTCGACCAGCAGGACCGCTTCCGCCGTTTGCACCAGAAGTGCATTCCCCGAGCTGCCGCTGCCGAGACTCGTTACTGCCAGCAATCTGAGGCTCTCCAAAACACTGGTTCGTCGCCAGCGGGCCGATTACTACATGCAGGGTACACTGACTGCCGCCCGACAGTAGAGCGTCCACGCTCTAATCCCCTTGTCACTGGTCTCGGCAACTGGCCGGAAAGGCTCTCTGGTTGAAAAGGGCACACTCCCGATGAACCCGGCGGAACGAATTCTGCGCGGAATGCAGCGCCCCCGATCCGGTGGATCGTCGGCGAGCGCTCCGCGCGCCTGGTCGCCGTCTCCAGCAACGAGGCGCATGCTGATTACCGCGCTGGTTCTCTTAGGCGTCTTTGCCTTTATCTGGGTGACCGCGCGGTTCTGGATTCAGTGGTGGTGGTTCGAGAGCGTGGGCTACCAGACGGCGCTGACGACGCGGTACACCTCCGGCGCACTTGCCTTCCTTGTCGCTTCGCTGTTGGTCGGCGGGTTTTTCGCCGCAAACTGGAATCTCGCCTTGCGGCGGGGCGACAGTGTGGGTCGGAGCGCGCGCCTCGCGTCGAGTCGAATTCTCCGCTGGCTGCTCTGGTTGCTGACTGTCGTCCTGGCCGTGTTCGCCGGGTGGTTTGCCGCCGAGCAGTGGGTAACCTGGCGACTCGCGTTAGCTGGAACCAGCTTCGGAATCACCGATCCTGTTTTCGGCATGGACGCCGGTTTTTACGTCTTCAGGCTGCCCGCCCTTGAAATCGCGCATGGAGCGGCCCTCACGACTGTCCTCGTAACACTTGTCGCGGTGGCGCTGATCTACCTCGGCATGCGCGGTCTGGACCGGCTCGACCAGTTGCACACTGCCCCGCAGAGCCGACGGCACCTCCTCGGTCTGGCGGCGCTGCTTCTCATCCTATTTGGCGTCGGGTATGTCCTCGCGAACTTTTTTCTGCAGTACTCCCAGCGAGGCTTTGCTTATGGGCCGGGGTTCACTGACGTGACGGTCGTACGGCCGCTCAACTACGTGCTTGCCATCGTTTCGGTGCTCGCGGCGGTGGTACTGGTGATGAGCCGGCGGATGGAGCAGGTGCGCTGGTTGGGCATCCTCGCTGTCGCGTGGATAGTGGCGGTAGGACTGGGCGCGGTCGTGCCGCGACTCGTGCAGCAGGCGATCGTCGAGCCGAACGAGTTGCAGCGCGAAACGCCATACATCGCGAATAACATCGCTTTTACTCGAGAAGGCTTTGGTCTCCACGACGTGGAGTCACGCAGCATCAGCGGGCAGGGCGAGCCGCCAGCTAGTGCTCTACAGGCGGATTCCCCGGTTCTTCGCAACGTACGGCTCTGGGACTACAGAATCGCAAGGCAGACATTTCAGCAGCTGCGGTCGTTTGTGCCGTACTACGTCTTCAACGACGTCGATGTCGACCGTTACCCTGAAGAAGACGAGGTGCAGCAGGTTCTGGTATCCGCACGAGAGTTGGAGACCGAAGGCCTACCTGCGAACGCCCAAACGTGGACCAACCAGCATCTCTCGTATACACATGGCTATGGGGGAGTCATTAGTCCGATCAACGAAGCGACGAGCCAGGGCCTGCCAGTCTTCAGCGTCGGGGGCATCCCGCCCGAACAGGCGGGCGTGATGACCATCGCTCGCCCGGAGATCTATTTCGGGGAGCTAGAGAGCACGTGGGTCGCGGTCAAGACAGGAGTACAAGAGGTTAATGGCATCCCGGGCGACACGCCAACACATAGCTATGAGGGGCTGGCGCGCGGATCAATCGGGCTCGACGACTACCTGAAGCGCCTAATACTGGCTATCAACCTCGGGGACCGTCGAGTTCTGTTCACCGACGAACTAACGGCAGAGTCACGCGTGTTGCTGAAGCGATCGATCACGGACCGCGTAAGCACCATTGCGCCATTTCTCTTGCTCGACGGGGATCCGTACTTGACGGTAGTGGATGGCCGCCTGATCTGGATCCTCGACGCGTATTCGGCGACCGACCGGTTCCCGAACTCAACCCCATCCGGTGGAGTGAATTACGCGAGGCACACCTTCAAGGCGACCGTGGATGCATACGACGGCACCGTTACGTTCTACCGCACGGCAATGCCCGATCCAATTGCCGACGCCTACACTGCGCTGTTCAGGGAGATGTTCACGCCGATCAGTGAAGCTCCGCCGACGCTGGCAGAGCATTTCCGCTATCCGGAAGATCTCTTTGACTTGCAATCTCGAGTCTTCTCAGCGTATCACGTGACCGATCCCACTGCCTTCTATAACGGCGAGGACCGCTGGGAGGTCGCCGCGGAGCCGGTTGAAACCGATGGAGAAGCCGAGAGTGTGCTGCGGCCGATGGAGGCGTATTACATGACGCTTCCATTGCCGGGAGAGAGTGAAACGGGGTTCAAGCTCATTCGCCCCTTCACTCCAATCAATCGGCCCAATATGACGGCCTGGATGGCTGGCCAATCGGATCCAAGCGGTGACGCCCGGCTGGTCGTCTACCGGTTCCCGCGCCAGACAACCGTTTTTGGCCCGCAGCAAGTCGAAGCACGTATCAACCAGGATCCGGAAATTTCTGAGCAGTTCACCCTCCTCAGTCAGTCCGGTTCGCGGGTCATCACCGGAAACCTTTTGGTCCTCCCGGTAGAACAAACGGTGATGTATGTGCAGCCGGTATACCTTCAGGCCACGGGGACGAATGGCGCGCCGACCGAGTTGACGTTCGTTATCGTAGCTACGGCGGAGCAGGTCGAGATGCGGCCCACGCTCGAGGAGGCCCTAGCAGCCGTTGCGGGCGAAGATCGGGCGGGTGGGCCCGGAGCCGCCACAACAAATATCGAAGGGGATCTCGCGGCGGGAGCCGCCCCAATCAGCGGAACCGTGGCGGACGCCCTGGCAGCATATGAGCGAGGGCAACGGGCACTCCAGGAGGGCGACTGGGCAGCCTATGGCGAGGCTCAGGAAGAGCTTGGCGAGATTCTCGATACGCTGGCGCGGTCGGCGGGCGTACCGACGGAACCCGAGCCAGTCGCTGTCGCAACCCCGGTCCCGTGACACAGCCTGGAACCCAGGTCGACGGGGTCGGGGCCTTCCGATAGCCTAGCGCAAGCGATGCCTGAAGCGCTGCGAAGTGAGGGTCAATGATGAGGAGCGGCTGGTGAACATTTGGGGTTGGCTCGTGGTACTCGGTGCGGTCGGAGCGTCGGTGGGGTTCACGCTCTACGGAATGGGCACGTCGACGTTGTTACCGGACGACCAGCTCATCAACATCGGCAGATTCCTGTTGATCGGCGGTCTCATCGCCTTTGCTATCGGCTTTGTCGCATACAAGGCGACGGACAGGTCGGAGCGGACCTAACCCGCTCTCCTCGTTCACGCCCGGCCAAGAGTTTCGCTGCAGCACAACGTCCCGATCGGGGAACCAGCGGCGGCGAACCTGCCCTGCCAGATACATTGACCCTGTAACCAGCACGTCTGCCCCATCGCGTCTGGCGACATCCTCGGCTAGCCGCACTGCGGCATCGGGAGTTGGTTCGGCGTACACGGCTCCGGCAAAGCCGGAAGCAGCCACTGCCTCGGCGAGCGCGTCTGCCGCGACGGACTCTTTGCCAATGACGGACGGCTCCGTTGCGATGATGGTCGACGCGGCGCCGCCAAGCCTGGCGAGAATTCCAGAGGAGTCCTTGCTGCTCAACATTCCGACCACGATGACCGGCAATGCGCCTGCTCCGAAATGTCCGGCGGCCTCTAAGGTGAGGGCGGCGATCTTGTCTTCGTTGTGAGCTCCGTCGATCCAAACAGCCGGTTCGATGGTTCCCGGCATTCTCTCCAGCCTTCCCGGGAGCCGCGCGGAGCGGAGTCCGTTCGCAATAGCCGCTTCGGAAATCCGGAATCCGCGCTGAATGAGGACGCTTGCCACGGCCCCCGCCACGTCGGCATTGCGAGCTCTGAATCCCTGCCCCACCGGCGGCACATCGGGCCGCGAACCGTGTGAAGCGTGGGCCTGAATCAGGTCGACCGAAGCTCGCTTCGCTTCTTCGGCGATGACCGATAGGGCTTCCGCGGGAAGGTCGCCAACGATGGCCGTCGACCCGGGCTTGATGATGCCGGCCTTGTGCCACGCGATATCGGTAATGCTCGGCCCGAGCGTGACAAGATGGTCGAGACCGACGCTCGTGATCACGCTCGCGATTGGATCGATGACATTGGTAGCGTCGAGTCGGCCGCCCGCTCCCACCTCCACGACGGCGATATCGACGGTCCGCTCGGCGAACCACCAGTAGCCAAGCACACTCCACGCTTCAGCGTAGCTGAAGGGCAGTTCTGCCCCGCCCAACCGGATTTGGCGCCCCGCTACGCCCAGCACCCGTGCCGCCATTTCGGCGAATGAGTGCGCATCGATCAGCGACGGTCCGATTTGGAGTTTTTCCGTCGCCACCTGCAAATATGGAGATGTGCGGAGGCCGACACGATAACCGGCCGCCGACAGAACGGCGGCGATTGCAGCGGCAGTCGAGCCCTTGCCTGACGTCCCGGTAATATGAACGACCGGGTAGCGACGTTGCGGATTGCCGACCGCCCCAAGGACTGCGGCGACTCGCTTGAGCCTGACCTCTGCTCGCTGTCGACGGCTTGCAGCCGAGTTTGACGCGAAGCGCTCGCCGCGTATAAGAGCGTGCAGAGTTTCGGCCGCGCGTTGGTACGCTTCGAATTCGGCCCGGGGTGAACAGCTCACACTTAGAGGAACTCAACACAAACCGCATTTGCCAGCAGTGCCCCTCGCTCAGTGAGCCGGACCCGTCGGTCGTCTGCCTCGAGCAGGCCGATCGACGTCAGACGGGCGATCTGTGGCTCAAACTGCTCGAACAGCGAGACGCGGTGTCGCCGGGCGAACGAGAGCGCCGATACACCATCCTCCAGAAGCCGCAGTCCAAGCATCATCGTCTCGCCCATAGCCGTGCGTTCATTAATTTCTTCGACGTTCGTGACCACCTTGTCGCCGCGCTCGAGACTGGCAATGTAGCGGGTTGGCGACAGTTGGTTCATGGTGCGCCGATTCCCCACGTGGCCATGAGCGCCGGCACCGATCCCCGCGTAGTCGCCGTTTCGCCAGTAGATGGCGTTGTGCCGCGAGGCAGTTCGTGGCGAGGCGGCCCAGTTCGCGATCTCGTAGTGGATCCATCCCGCGTCCGCCAGCGTCGACACCGCGAGCTCATGAAAGTCAGCCGCTGCGTCATCGTCGACTGGAACCAGAATGCCGCGCTGGACCGCCTCGGCCATTGGCGTACCTGGCTCGACTATCAAACCGTAGAGCGAGAGATGGTCCGGCGGGTGGCCGCCGGCCTCACCGGCCAAGACCCGGTTCAAATCGGAGCCCCATTGGTCGATCGTCTGGCCGGGCCAGCCGTAGATGAAGTCGAGACTGACGTTCTCGAATCCGGCGCGGCGGGCTGAGGCGACCGCTCGCGCCACGTGCTCGGCCTCGTGCATCCGGCCGAGCACCCGGAGGCCGCGCCTGTCGAGCGTCTGCGCGCCAATGCTGAGACGATTTACCCCTGCCTCGAGCAAACCTGAACAGGTTCTCTCATCGAGATTGTTGGGGTTGGCTTCAATTGTGATTTCGGTGCTAGCGGCCAGTTCGAAGGCGGCATTGCAGGCGCCGAGGATGATCTTGATCTGCGCCGGGTCGAGAAGCGAAGGAGTGCCGCCGCCGATGAAAATCGAGGCAGCCGTACGACCGGCGAATTGGTTTCTCCACAGCTCCGTCTCCCTCCCTACGGCTTCGACGTAGGCGGGAATGCGCGCCGACTGTCCTGCGTACGTGTTGAAGTCGCAGTAGGGACAGATGTGGGAGCAGAAGGGGATGTGGACATAAATGCCGAATTCTTCGTCCACCTGAGCTGGGGCCTCAAAGCGGCCGTGCAGGACATTCCCGGAAAGCGGGGTGGACAGCGTCACGGTGACATCAGGGGACCGGGCTCGCCTCGACGATGACGGCCCGCGGAGCGTCGGCTGGGAAGAGCGTTGACAGGTAGATCACCAGCGGCTCGCGGCCGTTGTTGCGCCCTTGGTGGATCGAGTCTGGGGACTCGACCAGTGCGTCGCCCGGGCGCACGACCACAGTTTCGCCAGGGCGGATTATATCTGGCTCATTTGACGGAGCATCAGCCCGGTACCAGATGATCTGACCAGTATAGACGCTGTAGGTCAGTTGGCCCTGCACAATGACCCCGATCTGAGTGCCTGGATGAAAGTGGACTGGAAGCACAGCTCCGGGCATGACCGTGACCCGGCCGAGAGCGAGTTCGGGATTATCCACAGTGGCTGGGACGGCCCGGCCGAGGACCTCACTGGCAATCGGCGCCGCCGTGGCCGCTTCCGGAGTAGCTGGCTGGGCGAGCGAAAGCGAGGAGTCTAGCTGCCATACCAGAATCAGGCCAAGCACGACCACCACGACTAAGAGGCTCGGCGGTCTTCCCAAATTGCTCTCCTGGACACGCCCGCCGAATCTTTAGAGCAGGTGCTTCAACTTTTCGAAGTCGACATTGCCCCCGCTCAGAGTCGCAACTACTCGAGAACCTAGTTCCACGCCCGCCTTGCTCGTGAGCAATGCTGCTGTTGCAGCCGCTCCAGCCGGTTCGACGAGCAGCTTGGTCCGCTCCAGTAGCAGGCGGAGAGCCGACAGGATCTCGTCGTCGGTGACGATGACCACATCGTCGACAAAACGCTCGATCAGTCTCTGCGACGTCGGTGCGGCAAATGGCGCCGCTAGCCCGTCCGCGACGGTCGTGATCTTTTCGATCGTT
>DASUQU010000322.1:0-2100 GCA_036280495.1 Thermomicrobiales bacterium
ACAATGCCAGCTCTGGCGGGAGGCTATCTCCCAGGTGACGAATCAGGTGGCACTGGTCTCTTCCTGGCCGCTGGACCGGACATCGCATCTGGCACGTCGTTCGCGGCCCGAGGCATCGACATCGCGCCGACGGCCGCCTACTTCCTCGACGTGCCCGGGCCGTACAACGCAAGCGGTAGCATTCTCTACGAGCTCCTGGCAAACGGCCCGACGCTACGCGAGTTGACGCTGCTCGACATCAGCGATTTTCACGGCCAGCTCCCGCCGTTGAGTGCGGCTGCGGACGACATCGAGGCTGAGGGAGCAGTGAGCTCCTCGTTCGACGTCGGGGGCGTCGCGTTCCTCGCTCCCTGGTTCGACCGCTACCGCGCGGAGGCGCGAGGCGGAACGCTGCTGGTGACGGCGGGCGACGCGGTTGGGGCGACACCGCCGATCTCGAGTGTCTTCGACGACCTCCCCACGATCGAGGCGATGAATGCACTCGGGTTCAGCGTCGACTCGCTCGGTAACCACAACTTCGACGCCGGGGCTGCCAATATGTTCGAGAACCTGGCGCCGGTAGCGAACTTCCCGTATCTCTCGGTCAATCTCGTGCCGGCTCGCGCTGACGCCACCCCCGTCGCGGGTGAACCGCCATTCTTGCCATCCCTCCTGCTCGAGATGGAGGAGGTCAGCGTCGGACTCATCGGCTTCTCCAACCCGGATATCCCGCAATTGACACGACCCGGCGCCCTGGGACCATACCGGGTTATCGACCCAGTCGACCCGATCAATGCCGAGGCGGCGCGCCTGCGCGAACAAGGTGCTGAAGTGATCGTCGCCATGGGGCACATGGGCGCTACGGGGGGGACGTTGACCGACCCGACGGGTCCAGTAGTGGAAGTGACCGACCAGATCGAGGGCGTGGATGTCGTCGTCGGCGATCACACCGATGTGCAGGTCTCGGCCGTGCGACCGAACGGGACGCTCCTCGTCGAGAACCGCTCGAAGGGTGTGATGTTCACCCGGGTGCGGCTCGTCGTCGACGTCGAGCATGGTGGGCTCGTCTACCGCACCGCCGACCACCACCGCCCCTGGAACATCGGGGTCACCCCGGACCCCGAGTTGGCCGCGACGCTGGAGCAACTGACGATCGACCTGGCGCCGACCATGGGACGAGTCATCGGGTCGGCGCTGCGGCCGATCCCGCGAGCTGACGCCTGTGGTATGGAGACCGGGCGTACCTGCGAATCACTGATCGGCGACATCATCGCCGACGCGTTGCGGACCACATACGGCACCGATTTCGCCATCACAAACTCAGGAGGCATCCGCGCCGATCTGACCTGCCCACCGGAGGGCGGCGAGTTCTGCCCCGAGGCTACCGGTGAGCTTCCAATCACCGAAGGTCAGGTCCTCACCGTGCTGCCGTTTGGCAATGTGGTGGTGACCGTCGAGGTAAGTGGCGCGGAGCTCAAGGCGATGCTCGAGGCAGGAGTCGCGGCCATGCCCGCGGCGTCGGGAGCCTTTCCCCAAGTATCTGGTTTCTGCTTCACCTACGACGTCGAAGCGGAGCCGGGCAGTCGCGTGACAGGCGCCGTGCGGCAGGCGGCGGACGGGACGTGCAGCGGGGAGGCGATCGATCTATCAGAGGCAGCGACCTATACCATAGCTACCAACGATTTCACGGCCTCTGGCGGCGATAACTACCCGAAGATCATCTCCCGTGCCGCCACGCGCGACCTCCTGGCATCTGTCGTCTCGGCGTATGTGGCCGGGGAGTCGCCATTGTCGCTGCCGGGCGAGCCACTCGACCCAGAGATCGAGGGCCGGATTGTCTGTGAAGGGGAGGAATGTCCGACTCCGGCGGGCAGCGGACAGTGACCACGATCCGTAGCAGCAACGAGCTGTCGAGCGCTAAAGGTTTCGAAGCTGATCTGACACGCCGGCATGCCATTCTCCGCGCTGGCCTGGCCGAATCTGGCGGTGACGCGCTTGTCGCGACCCGTGAGGGAGTCGTCACCTACCTCACCGGCTACACGACCGCCACCTGGTTGAATCACTCACGCCCGATCGTCGCCGTCCTCACCCAGAGCAGACTCGACGTCGTCTGTGCCGAGA
>DASUQU010000323.1:0-6148 GCA_036280495.1 Thermomicrobiales bacterium
TCGGTGGTGAGGTTGGTCCGGAGCACGGTGCCGCCGAACTTGGCCATCTCCGGCAGCACTCGCTCCTGATTGGCGTTGCGCGCCATCACGAAGAGCGCCGAGCCGCCCGGTTGGATGGAGCTTGCCACCTCCTTGATCCACTTGTCGTCGATGCCGTAATCGCTCAGGTGTCCGGCGAGGGCGCCGGATGCCGCTCCGATCGCCATCCCAGCAATCGGAACCAGGAAGAGCAAGCCGAAGACGAAGCCCCACATCGCGCCAGAAGCAGCACCGGCGCCGGTCAGGTTAGCGCCTTGATGCAGCTTCATCTTGCCATCCTGCGCCTTGGTGACCCAGGCGACGTCCTCCAGCTCGATCAGGAACTCCTTCTGCATCCGCTGGAGCGCGGCCGCGGCCTCGGCCGCCGTGTTCTGATCGGGATACGCGATGACCGCAAGAGTGCTCATGACTGCCTAGTCCTTTCAATGGCTCTGCCAACGATCGGTCGTGAGAACCACGACCCCATTCCCAAGTGAACGCCTCCCGCAGTAGTTGCTCCGCCCCGGTGGAGCGCGCCGTCCAGCGGCGCTGCCTCCGTGACGCCCACGTTGCTTGCTCTTACGATAATCGATCGTCAGCCTCGGGCGCATTAGGGAGCCGCTGTCGACTGATCTCGCGCCGCGTCCGCCAGCGGCCTCAACTCGAGCGGGTGGTTCTCGTCGTTCGGCTGGCCCATGATGACGAGCTCGTAGGTCGTGTTCCCCTCCAGCACCATGCCAGGCGCCGTCAACACCGACTCTGCCTTGCCGGCCACTGTCACGTCGAAGTCGTATGTCCCGGCCGGCACGACGGTGTAGTCCGACGCCGATGAATAGCCAAGGTCCTGGGCAAACTCGAAGGTCTTCTGGTTCGCGGTGACGTTGACCGGCCGCAGGTCGACCGCGCCGTGGACGATGCGCACCCGGGCGCCGCCGTCGGCAACCGGGCTTGTGTCGAAGACACCACCCAGGACGATAGGAGTCGTGACGATCAGGGAGTAGTCATTGCCGGCGGGCGCCGGCAAGACCGCGTCGAAAGCGACGTAGTTGTAGTTGAGGCCACTCCGGTCCGTAGTAATCGTGACGCGCACACCGCCCGGCTCGAAGTCGATCCAGTCGCTCACCTGGCCATATTCGAATGCCTGGAGTACCTCTTCGTGGTTGATGTAGACGTCGATCTGGTCCAGGCTCCAGTCGGCGTGCAGAACCACGACCCGCGTCTGGTCCGCCAGATCGTCCTGGGCTGCCGCGGGCACTCGTCCGACCGGTCCGAGCAGCATGGCCACCATGGCGGCAACGAGCACCATGACGCCGCCGGCAAACCTGCGAACTCTTGCCCTGCTTCCTCTGTTCCGCATGTTGCCTGCTCTCCACACGGCAGTTGCGCCGCATCATCAACCGCCGATTCGTGATGACCGACTCCCCGGTCACCTCGCGGCGGTGCCGACGGTCGTGGCACGGGCATCGCGATGGGCGGCGGCGCCCGCTCCTAGGCGGCGGACGGGGACAACGCGTTTTCGAGCGCCTGCTGTTGCTCGCTCGTGAGGTTCGTCTTGAGCACGGTGCCGCCGAACTTCGCCATCTCCGGCAGAACCCGTTCCTGGTTCGTATCGCGGGCCATGACAAAGAGCGCCGACCCGCCCGGTGGGATGGAGTTTGCCACCTCATTAATCCACTTGTGGTCGATCCCATAGTTGCTGAGGTGTCCGGCCAGGGCGCCGGTGGCTGCTCCCACGGCCATCCCCAGGACGGGAACGAAAAAGAGCAGGCCGAACAGGAACCCCCACAACGCACCAGAAGCGGCGCCGGCGCCGGTCAGGCTGGTCCCCTCATGCAGCTTCATCTTGCCGTTCTGCGTCTTGGTGACCCAGGCGACGTCCTGCAGGTCAATCATGAACTCATCCTGCATCCGCTTGAGCGCGGCCGCCGCCTCACCGGCGGTGTCCTGCTCGGGATACGCGATGACTGCAAGCGTGCTCGCCACGTGCGACTCCTTTCTTTGGCTCACCGACCGTTCGGGCTGGCAAATCCCAACGCACGATCATGGCGCCTCGACCAGACCGGTCGGGGTCTCCATCTTGGCACGCAGCGGGTCGTAGCGGGTAGCGACCAATGGAGTATTCGCGTCATGCGGTGATCTTGGCGGTGAATGGACCGATCGCCGAAGCGCTGCGAGTTCATCGGATATCGCGCCACGTCGTCGAAAAACGACGATGGATGAAGAAGAGCACCATCCGCTCGCTTGGCTGAACCGAGCAGTTGATGCTCCTCTTCACCGGCCCGGATGGCGGGCCGGGGCAAGATAGCTGGAGTTCAGTAGCGCTGCGGGACGAAGCGGTAGGGATATTTCGGCTCGACGTAGCCATCGGGAGCCTTGCGCTTGGGCAGCGTGACCTTCGGCCGCGCTACACTTTTGTACGGAATCAAGCTCAACAGGTGGGCAATGCAGTTGAGCCGCGCCCGGCGCTTCTCATTGGAATCGATGACATACCACGGTGTTTCCGGCCTGTCGGAGGCAGCGAACATCTCATCGCGCGCCCGGGAATAGTCGTACCAGCGACCGTATGAATCCAGGTCCATCGGGCTCAACTTCCACGTCTTGCGACCGTCGTCGATGCGATCTTGCAAGCGTCGCGTCTGCTCCTCCTGGCCGACTTCGAGCCAGTATTTGATCAGGATGATGCCGGAGCCGACCATCGCCCGTTCAACGTCCCCCACCTGGCGAAGAAACTCTTGCACTTGCGATTCGGTGGCATACCCCATCACCCGCTCGACCCCGGCCCGGTTGTACCAGCTCCGGTCGAAGATAACGACCTCGCCTGCCGCCGGAAAGTGCGGGACGTAGCGCTGAATGTACATCTGTGATTTCTCGCGTTCGGTCGGCGCCGGCAGTGCGACCACGCGGAAGACCCGCGGGCTGACCCGCTCGGTAATGCGCTTGATTGTTCCGCCCTTGCCGGCGGCGTCGCGGCCCTCGAACACAATGCAGATCTTCGCGCCCGTGGCTTTGACCCACTCCTGGACCTTGACGAGCTCTTCTTGCAGTGGCACGAGCTCTCGCTCGAATTCCTTAGCCGTCATCGGGGGCTTCGCTTCGTGCGGAGCGGATCCATTGTCGGCGATGACCACCTGCTGGTTTTTCTTCCCTTTCTTGCCTTTCGACTTCACGGCGGCAGCCATCGTCACAACTCCTCCACGCATCCGTTCCGGCCGGGTCCTCGAGCGACCGCCACCAGGTCTGCAGCGTCGCCAGCACCACCAGGTCGGGTTCGGTGATCGCATGGTGGCCCGTGCCAGTCACCCATGAACAACCAGGGCACAGGCTCGGCCTTCCAGTGGCGGACTGGCCGCTGCGAGCTCGCCTTGGCAAGGCGCCCGCAAACCGGCCGGCTCAGCATGCGCGCCGGTGCATGACCGGAGGTCGGCCTGCGTCATTGAACAGCGGCAGCAGTGAGAGCTTAGCCAGGGTGGGGTCTCAGTGGCATGCGCCAAAAGACGTATTCACAACCAGCTGCGTGCGGTTCAATCGGTGCAAGCAGGTACTCGGAAAATGAGAGATGAAACAGGCAACGATCGTGAAGCAACGCGTTCCGAACAGACTGCTCTCTGGACCAGCGGAGTCACGATCGAGCGACTCGTCGCAACCGCCTCAGTTCGCCCGGCTCCGTAACCACCAGATCGCGCGAGATCTTCCGGGCTCGATCTATGAGCACGACGCAGAATGTGAGGATCCACGCTGGAAAGGCGAAGACCAGCCACGAACTGAAGGACGCCGTGAGGAGCAGCCCGGCGGCCATAACGAATCCCACCCAGATGAACCACTGCGGAAGGATGCCGGACAGCCGCCCGAGATTCGTGGTCGTGAGGACGAACATCGCCGCCATGCGCATCGCAAACACAAGGAGCAGCGAGGCTCCATACTGCGGGAACTGGCGGGCGAGCAACGGATCAAATACTTTGTCTGACAGCTCGACAGTCGCGGCAGTGACAGACATCGCGCCGCCAGCCGCCAGGATGAGTGTCGTGTAGATGATGCCGCTTACCAATTGGACATTGGAGAGCATGACGTTCAAGCGGGGAGCGCTAGCGCTGAGCCACATGCGCAACGCGACGAAGAACCAGACAAACGCGATTCCGGCAAATGGGATGAGATACAACCCCGCCACGACGACAACCCGGCGCTGGTCCGGGTCCTGATAGAAGGCGACTAGTTCCTCGTCAGTTGCGTCGATGCCTGGAGTCTGCGTCTTGAGCGCGAAGGCCCCGGCCATCAACAGGAGCGCGTGAACGAGCCCAATCCCGGCAGTCAGCATAGCCGCCTTGCGTACGGCAAGGGGGGCGTCGTGCTCGGACACGGGTGCTTCGTTGTCCGGCGCTGACTCCAGCCGGAGATCGGTCGGAGCGTCCACGTCGATGCCTACGCTCGGTCTCTTCGCCGACTGAGTCCGGGCTGATCATCTCGTGTATTCGGCGACTTGTCGTTGGTATGCCATCCGCTGCTCAACATCAAAGCGCGATCCTGGCTTGGGAGGTATGAACGCGCCGATGAGCCAGAGAATCGGGAAGAAAATGCCGATGATGCCCAGCAGCGTGTGCCCCTTGCGAAACGTCATGATACAGACGGTGAAGAGGCAACTGATGTAGAAGATGGCGAGGATGAACCAGAGAAACGTCTCCGTACCGTACACGGCAATGCTCCTTGTGCTGCAGGGGCGATCTTAACGACGCGTGGTTCCCTCACTACTGCGTGCGACGTCGGACTCAGTCTCCGGCCTCGGCCACCGCGGCCGCCTGCTCACCCATCGCGATCAGCGTGGCAGGTGTCAGCCAGCCGTGTGCGATGACGGCGCCGTTCGTATTCCGCAGCGATTCCTTGAGTCCTATCGCCCAGAGATGCTCCAGGAGGATGAAAGCCGCCGACGAGCCACGGGGGATTCGGTCGGCGATCTCATCCATGTCGTCGCTGTCGAGTCCAAATTCTTCGGCCTCGGCGGCCATCTCCCCGATTACGGCGCCCACCACCGCGCCATCTTCGCCCGCCGCTCCAAAACCAAACAGAGCCCCGGCAAGCGTGCCGAAGATAGCCATCTCCTCCTCGCTAAAGTCAGTCACGCGAATCTCGGTCAAGTCACCGTGTTCGTCCTTCGCGACGTAGACCGCGTCGACCAGGCGGATGACCCCATCATCCCTGAGGCGTCGCAGCTGATTGACAAAATCGAGCGGCAACGCCGCCTGACCGAAGCCAATCACGAGCAGTTGCATTGGCCCGTAGATCACGTCAGAGGCCATCCCGATCACCTCTAGCGAGCATCGTGTGACATCTGATCGATACAGACAGTGGCGGCCAGAATCACGACATCGCCCTGTCCCGGGCCGATCTCGACCCCATAGGAATCGCGCACTCGAAACCACTTTTTCGAGACCGTGGCCACATTGCCTATGCGATACTCGTGCGCCAGGATGTTGCCCTGAACATCGAGATCGGGACCGCCTTCGAGCTTGATGGTGTAGCGGTCACGGAGCGGTGTGATCATCGCTTTATGCACCATCGCCAGCCGGCGGCCATCCGGGCCCTCGATCTCCATCGTGTCCCGGATGCGGGCCATCCGCTGCTGGATCTTGCAGATCTCATTGCCCGCCATGTCCCGGAAACACAGCGTGTCCCGCAGCCGCAACGCCTTGCCGTCAACCTTGAAGACGCGCTGGCCCAGATCGTTTTGGATGAAGAAGTCGTCACCGATCGAGACCAGTTTTTCGATCATCCGATAACGGTTGAACGCGGTCGCCGCACCAGCGGATGGCATGGCCGTCGGTTCGGCTGTCGGAGGCGGGTGTTCTGCCACCCCGTCCATTCTTCGCCGCCTCAACATGGGAGTCGCTCCTCTGGGCCTCGAATCGCGAGTCGAGCCATAGATCGGCCGGTGACGGCGGTGCGGCCGGCGCGGCCCTACGCGGCGGCCTCGGAGGCGGGCTGCAGCGCGTTTTCAAGTGCCTGCTGCTGCTCGGTGGTGAGGTTGGTCCGGAGCACGGTGCCGCCGAACTTGGCCATCTCCGGCAGCACTCGCTCCTGATTGGCGTTGCGCGCCATCACGAAGAGCGCCGAGCCGCCCGGTTGGATGGAGCTTGCCACC
>DASUQU010000324.1:0-4018 GCA_036280495.1 Thermomicrobiales bacterium
ACTCCACCCTTACCGAGCTCGGAGAAGATGCCAGCCCGCAGCGCGTGGAAGTAGTCCCATCCTTCGTCGCGCGAGCGCCGCGCGAGGTCGCGGTCGTTGTCCTTGAAATGGATGTACCAGACGCGGTCGGCCCAACGGTCCAGCGCCTCGACCACCGAGGGTCCCTCGTCACCAGCGCCGAACAGGTAGTGCCCCGTGTCGAAGACGATACCCAGGATCTCCGGATCGGTCCCGGCAAGAAAGCGATCGGTCTCGGCAGGGGTCTCCACCCAGCCGGCCGAGTGGGGGTGAAAGACGGAGCGCAACCCTGTCTCCTCCCGCACCGCGCGCGCGACCGCTTCGGCACGACCGGCGTAGCCCGCCCACTCGTCGTCCGGAAGGGCCATCTCGGGTGTGATCCGCCCCGCGTGCAGGGTGCGACCCGGGTCGGTGACATTGTCGTCGGCGATGACGACGAAGGGTCCCGTGACCCTTCGGGTGCCCCGATCGCCCTCCGGGACGACCGCCGCCAGCAAGCGAGCGACACGCAGCGCGTGCTGGATACCCGCCGCCAGTGAGTGAGGATCACGCAGCCGCACCGGCACGAACGCGCCGATCAGGGCCAAACCCCGGCGCTCGAGCTCATCGCGAAGCACAGCGGGGTCGGTCGGCATGAACCCCCAGTCCCCTAGCTCGGTGCCGGCGTAGCCAGTTTCCGCGATTTCGTCGAGGACGACGTCGTAGGGGATCGGTTTCTGATCGAATCCCTCGATTTCGAGCGCTCCCCACGAAACGGGCGCGTTGGCAACGCGAATCCGGCTCGACGTCACCCCATCACCTCACGGCCTTCGGCCTCGAACTCGCGACCCATCTCGAGCAGCTTCGCATCAGTTTCTGCGCTTACCGGCGTGGCGGCTTTGGCATCGAGCCGGGCGAACTCCTCCAGTTCGTGACCGAGCTCCTCCAGCTCCTCGCCACCAGCCATCATTCGCACCACCTCTTCGCGGCTGATCTCGCTCTTGGCGAATGTGCCGTACGAGCGACCCCGGTTCAGCAACGTGAACCGATCGCCGACCGGGTAGGCGTGATGGACGTTATGGGTAATGAAGACGACCCCGAGACCGCGCGCCCGCGCCTGAGCAATGTAGCGCAGCACGACCCCGGCCTCCTTGACGCCGAGCGCGGCCGTCGGCTCGTCGAGGATCAGGACCTTGGCGCCGAAATAGACCGCCCGCGCGATTGCCACCGATTGCCGCTCGCCGCCGGAGAGGGTGCCAACTGATTGCCCAGTGTCGCGCACGTGGATCCCCATCTTGTGCAGCTCTTCGCGGCTGATGCGGTCGGCGGCTTCGACGTCGAAGCGACGGAACGGTCCCCAGCCGGTTGTCGGCTCCGAACCAAGGAAGAAATTGCGGGAGATGCTCATCAGCGGGATCATCGCCAGGTCCTGATAGACCGTGGCGATGCCGGCGGCGAGTGCCTCGCGCGGCGAGCTGAAGTGGACCTCGTTCCCTTCGACCAGATAGCGGCCTTCGCTGGGCGGGTAGACACCGGAGAAGATTTTGATCAGCGTCGACTTGCCGGCCCCGTTGTCGCCGAGTAGGCACATCACCTCGCCGGCGTGGACACTCATCGAGATGTCTTTCAGCGCAATCACGCTGCCGAAGTAGCGCGAGACGTTCTGGACCTCGAGGAGCGGCGTCCCGTTGGTTGTCGCGATTTGACTCACCGGCGAGCTCCCATCGCTAGTGTGCGGATGTAACGGTTGACGAGAACCGCGATGACGAGCATGGCGCCCAGAACGGCATTTTCCCAGCCGGGGTCGACGCCCATGAAGACGATGCCCTGCCGCACCATGCCAAAGATCAGCGCTCCGAAGACAGGGCCGATCGCCGATCCATAACCACCTGTCAGCAACACGCCGCCGATCACAGCGGCGATGATCGCGGTGAACTCGCTGCCGGTGCCGCGCACGACGTCGGCACTACGCGCACCGAGGACTTGGATCATCGCCACCAGCCAAGCGGCGACGGCGGTTCCCATGAAGAGCACGATCTTGACCAGGCTGATCGGCACGCCGACGTTGCGCGCCGCCTGCTGATTCCCACCCACACCGAAGATCCAGTTGCCGAACGGGGTACGCAGGAGCACCCAGGTGGCGAGGGCGGCGATGCCCAGCCACCAGACGATGGCGATCGAGAACCCGACGCCCCCAATCGTCACATCGCTTGCAAATATGGTGCGAATGGCGTCATAGCCGGGTACGTCGTCGAGCCCGCTGACGACCGTCCGTCCTGTCACCTGCCGCGTGATGCCGATGGTCACCCCGCGGACCATCAATAGCGTACCGAGGGTGATGATGAACGACGGTAAGTCTGTGCGCAGCACGAGGTACCCGTTGAAGACGCCTAGCAGGAGGGCGAAGGCAAGTGCCGCGAGCATCGCCGGCCAGACGTTCCAACCGAGCTCAACGCTGAGCAACGCGAAAATGATGCCGCACGCCCCAATCGCCGAGCCGATCGAGAGATCGAACTCGCCGCCGATCATCAATAGGGCCACGGCCACGGCGAGGATGCCGAGTTGAGCGGCCACCTCCAGGTAGTTGGCCGTCCCGCGCAACGACAAGAAGCCGCGACTGCCAGCGACGATCGCGAAGAAGATCCAGACGATGACCGCTCCAGCGGCTGCGCCTAGCTCCGGGCGCACCAGCAGGCGGCGCAAGCGGCTGGTCTTTGTCACCCGCTCATCGGCTTCGGGCGCCGGGCGAACCTCGGCCACGTGCGTCACCTGCATGGCGCTCTCCTCATTGGAGCGATGCGCTCCGGGCCATCAACCGCCGGTTCTGCTAGCGAGTTCCCGCCGCGGCAAGGTCGATGACCTCTGCCGCATTCTCCTGCGTCACGAAGCCGGGACCAGTCATCAGCACTGGGTTTGCGATAGTGTTGAGGTTGGTCGCGTACAACGTCAGCAGCACGATCGGCAAGTACCCCTGCATGTACTGCTGGGAATCGATCGCGAAGAGAATATCGCCACTCTCAATTGCATCTAGGACATCTGGTGAGAGGTCGAAGGTGGCAAGCTGGATTGTCCCAAGCTGGCCAGTTCCACGCAGCGCCTCAAGCGCCGGCGCGGCGCCGGTCGGCCCGAGGGTGAGGATGCCGTCGACTTCGGGATTACTGGACAGCGCGGCTTCGACTCGCGTCTGCGCCTCAGTCGGGTTGTTCAAGTCGACCTGGACCACCTCGACCGTGCCGCCCGATTCAGCCAGCCCGTCAGTGAAGCCGCGACAACGATCGTCCAGGGCAACGTTGCCGACTTCCTGGTTGACGCAGAGCGCGGTCGTGACGCCGGCTTCACCCATCCGCTGCCCGGCACCGACACCTGCCTCGTATTCCGTCTGGCCGACGTGGGTGAGCATCCCAAGTTCGGCTGCGACGTCGCTGCCGGAGTCGAGCGAGACCATCGGAATACCGGCGTCGATACCTCCCTGAATTGAATCGCCGAGGGCGTCGGCATCCGGGATCGAGATCGCCATCCCGTCCGGCTGGGAGGCCACGGCGGCGTCGATCAACTGCGCCATGGCCACCATGTCGAACGTATCAGGCGCCTGGTACTCGACCTGAACGCCCATATCCTCGGCGGCCTGGTTGACGCCGTTCTGCACGACTGACCAATATGGGTCGGACGCCTGACCGTGGGTGACCACGACGAAGCGCAGATCGCTCCGATCCCCGCTACCCTGACCGAGCGTCTGGGAAGCGAAGCCGACGCTGGCGAGCATTAACGCGACCAACAGAGCGAACACTTGTGAGCTGCGACGCCTCATGCTCTCTCTCCTGCCTGACGGTACTGGTCACGGATCAACGGCGATCCACCATGACACCATTGACATGAGCTTGAAGTCGATAGAGTCCCACACGAGTCCCCTCATTCCCCAGCCTTCTCCCCGCTCCGAGGGGTGAAGGGAGCATGGATTGTGCGGCGGCCAGCAACCCCTCTCCCTTCACGCAGGGAGAGGGGTTGGGGTGAGGGCTTTTTG
>DASUQU010000325.1:0-3813 GCA_036280495.1 Thermomicrobiales bacterium
GGGGCAACATGATCCTGGTTTGAAGGAGCCGCAATGCTCGACCTGCGACTGATCCGGGAAGACCCGGAGGGCGTCAAAGCCGCTATCGCGACCACCTACACGGAGGCGCCGCTCGACGAGATCCTCGCGTTGGACGAGCGCCGCCGTGCGCTGCTCACGGAAGTCGAGTCACTCAAAGCTGAGCTCAACCAGGGCTCGAAAGAGGTCGGTCGCACCAGGGACGCCGCGCAACGGGAGACGCTGATCGGCCGCATGCGCGAGCTCGGTGACCGTATCAGCGGACTCGATGAAGAGGTCAAGGCGGTCGATGTCCAGCTCCAGCGCTTGATGCTCCAGGTGCCGAACATTCCGCTGACGCATGTCCCGGTCGCCCCAGATGAAAGTGGCAACGTTGTCGTCGCCGAGTACGGCGCGAAGCGCGAATTCGATTTCACTCCAAAGCCGCACTGGGAGCTTGCCGAGTCCCTGGGACTTATCGACTTCGAGCGCGGGGTGAAAGTCGCCGGGTCCCGCTTCTACGTTCTGCGCGGCGATGGCGCCCGGCTGCAGCGGGCGCTGATCACCTGGATGCTCGACATCCACACGCGGCAGCACGGCTACCAGGAGGTCTATCCACCTTTTCTGGTGTTGGAGGAGTCCCTGGTCGGCACCGGGAACCTGCCGAAATTCTCTGAGAACCTCTACCGGGACGCGGAAGAGGATAAATGGCTGATCCCGACCGCCGAGGTCCCGGTAACGAATCTCTATCGGGACGAGATCCTCGACGAGGCGCTCCTGCCGATCTACCACGTTGCCTTCACCCCATGCTTCCGCAGGGAGCAGATCTCAGCCGGGCGCGACGTACGCGGCATCAAGCGCGGCTACCAGTTCGACAAGGTAGAGATGGTCAAGTTCGTCCATCCCGATCGGTCGGCCGAGGAGCACCGGCGGCTGATCGAGGAGGCGGCTGACACCCTGCGCGCGCTCGATCTGCCCTACCGGGAAGTTCAGCTGAGCACGGGCGACCTCGGCTTCGCCGCCGCAGACAAGATCGACCTGGAAACCTGGGCACCCGGGTCCGGGGAGTGGTTGGAGGTCTCCTCGTGCGGACGCTTCGAGGATTTCCAGGCGCGGCGCGCCAATATTCGCTTCCGTCCGCACGAGGGTGGCAGACCGCGCTTCGTGCACACCCTGAACGGCTCGGGGCTGGCCCTGCCACGGACCATGATTGCCATCATGGAGCAGTACCAGCGACCGGACGGCACGATCGAGGTGCCGATGGTGCTGCGACCCTACTTGGGAGGTCAGGCAGTTATCGGCGCGCAACCACCTATCGGTCCGGCGCGGCCGGCAGCATAAGGATCGCTCACCGCCGCTAGGACCGCTCGTGGTCTTCCGGCACGACCGCGTAGACCAGATCGTCCGAGACCGACCCGTCCGGAGCCATCGACACGTTGCGCAACCGGCCCTCCAGGATGAACCCGGCCCGCTCCGCCACACGACGGCTGGCGTCATTGCGAGCATCGCAGCGCAGTGTAACGCGCCGTGCCTGGAGGCGAGATAGAGCGAAATCGGCCACCAGCCGGATCGATTCCGTTGCGTAGCCGTGGCCAATCGCGGACACCCGAAGCCAGTAACCGATCTCGAAGGCGCGCAGCTCCCAGTCCAGGTTGTGCAGCCCGGTTCCGCCGAGGAACCGCCCGCTGCCCGCATCAAAGATCGCGAGCGCAAGTTCGCTACGGAGCAGCCAGTTCGCTTGACTGCGAATGCAGTAGTCACGAACCTCTTCGACCGTGCGGTTGTTGTCGACCCAGGTCAACCAGGGGCGGAGATGATCGCGCGACTCGTCGACGGCGGCGAAGACCTGCTCCGCGTCGTCTCCCCGATACGGGCGAAGTAGGACGCGGGATCCGTGTAGCTCGGACGGAAGGTCGATGAGGGTCGGCACGATCGGACTCGACATTGGTTCGACCTTATGGGGATCGACAGGCGCTCCAGGCGATCGTAGCGCAAGAGGACCAGCTCGAGCGCATTGCGGCCAACTGCCGCGTGGATCGAAGCCAGTGCGCCCTAATGGTAAAATTGCGTGTTCCCGAGCGACCCACAGCCCCGGGTCTTGCCGGTCAGCGCTGGAGAGGTGGCCGAGCGGTTGAAGGCAGCTGTCTTGAAAACAGCCGAGCGATGAGCTCCGTGGGTTCGAATCCCACCCTCTCCGCCATAAGGAACCGCAGAGCACGCGGAAAAGGAGTGCCGGGTCGTTTTCTGGCCCGGCACTCTTTTGGATCTGACAGCAAAATAGCAGATCACGCTGGAAACACCGCAGCCGTGGATACGGTGGCGTCATCAATCATGGGGTGAGGCAACCTAGGAGGACAGCGAACTGAAGATGAAGGATTATGAACCCATCCTCAGTTTTGGTGAGGACACCGCCGAGATCTACGATCAGACCCCGCGCGGGGATGAGGCCGAGACGGTTGCGTTCCTGGAGGGCCTCGCGCAGGGCGGCCCCGCGTTGGAACTGGCAATCGGCACCGGCCGGATCGGCCTGCCTCTCGCGGCACGAGGCGTCGATCTCGCCGGTATCGACCTCTCACCCGCGATGGTCTCCAGGCTCCGAGCCAAGCCGGGCGGTGACCAGATTCCGATCACCATCGGTGACTTCGCCGACGTGGCAGTGCCGGGCCGCTACCGCCTGATCTACGTCGTGTTCAACACGCTGTTCAACCTCCTGACGCAAGACGACCAGGTGCGCTGTTTCGAGAACGTGGCGGCCCATCTCGCCGAGGACGGGGTCTTCGTCGTCGAGGCGTTCGTCCCGACCTATCTCAACCGCTTGCGCGATGAGCAATACGTGGACGCCGAGGCAATCAACGTTAACGAAGTGCGCCTCGACGTAGGACGGCACGATCCAGTGCGCCAGTTGCTCGACGAGAGTCACCTGGTGTTGTCCCGCGACGGTGTGCGCCTGTTTCCGATCGTGACACGTTACGCCTGGCCGAGTGAACTCGATCTGATGGCGCGCATCGCTGGACTGCGCCTCAGGGACCGGTGGGCCGGATGGAACCGGGAACCATTCACCGCCACCAGCTCCCGCCATGTCTCGGTCTATGGCCGCTGAGCCGATGTCGTGGCGAAGCATTCCCGCAAGTGCTGCTGGGCCGTAAACACCGAGTCCGTCGCGGCGGCGGCATCGCCATGCAGTGCGGGAATGACATGGCTATGAGTGTCGAGCATCAAGACAACGGAGGTATGCCCAATCATTTCGGAGGCGAGCCTCACGTGAACACCCTACGACAGCAAGATGGTTGCCGCCGTGTGACGCACGTCGTGAAAGCGAATCACCGGCACAGGCGGTGCATCTCTCACGACGGATGAGCCACCTCACCTCGCCGGTGCAGCACTCATACCCACCGCTGCCTCGGCCGGTGTCCACCCGTGGATCGTGATGTTCACCGCTATGCTGGCCAACAACCCCTGGCTCTCCCACAGCAAAACCTGTGCTACCAGACCACCTATTTCGCGACGGGGGAGCGATCCTTTTCCCACGAGCAGGCCCGTCCGCTGGCCTTCGCGTATCCCGCATTTGTCCTCGTCGCGCTCGTGGCCAGCATTCCCTACTGGCGGTGGTTGAGTCTGATCACGTAGCACCGGATTGACGTCAACGCGAGCCTCTCGCAACCGGAGCGATGGACCCACCCCATGGCAATGGTGAACCCGCGCGCGTGAGGCAAGCGCAGCGCGCGGAAGAAAGCCCCAGGAGTCCTCATTCCCCGGTCTCGGAGTGGCGCGGCCCGCGAGTGAACCTTGCGGCACAGGAGGATGCTTCTAGAATTT
>DASUQU010000326.1:0-3911 GCA_036280495.1 Thermomicrobiales bacterium
GTGCACCTTCGTCGTCGCTTTCGCCATCATCTCGGAGGCGTCGCTCTCCTTCCTCGGCGCCGGCGTCGATCCCGAGACCCCCACCTGGGGAAACATGCTGCGCGACGGCCAGCGAGTTCTGCAAAGCGCCTGGTGGCTGGCCCTCTTCCCTGGCATCGCCCTGGTGCTCACCGTGCTTACGCTCAATCTGATTGGGGACGCGCTGCGGGATGCGTTGGATCCGAGGGCGCGGGAGCGGTAGCCGCAGCTGTCAGCGATGAGCTATCGGCTATCAGCCCGCGTTTGTCCCGGCAGTCTGATGCTCGGGCCAGGGTGGGAGACGGGGTTTCCCTGGGGAGAAGGATGCAAAGGGTGCAAAGAATGCGAAGGCTACGCGAGGCACGCACGACGGTGATCTGGCCGATAGTCAAAAACCGATAGCCATCACAGGAGTACTCATGCTCGTCGTCGACGCTCACCTCGATCTCGCGATGAACGCCGTGATGTGGGACCGGGATCTTGCCCTCTCCGCGCATGAGACGCGGCGCATCGAGCGCGAGGAGGGATTCACCGAGAAGGGAAGGTCGGTGGGGACGGTCGGGTTTCCTGATTTGCGAGCAGGCCAGATCGGGCTGGTCTTTGCTACGGTCATCGCGCGCAAGAACCACGGCCAGAACAGCGACATTGATTTCCGCACCCACGAGATCGCCTTCGCTCAAGCGCAGGGGCAGCTCGCCTACTACCAGGAGTTGGAGCGGCAGGGCATCATCCGGCTCATCCGCACTGGAGTCGACTTGGCCGCCTGGCGTGAGGCCTGGGAGGCCGACCCCGCGAGCGCGCCGTTCGGCTTCGTCCTCCTTATGGAAGGGGCGGACCCCATTGTCGCGCCGGAGCAGGCCCGGCTCTGGTGGGCTGATGGGCTACGCATCGTCGGGCTCGCTCACTACGGACCCAGCGCCTACGCCTTCGGTACCGGCAGCGCCGGCCCACTGACCGAGAAGGGCCGCGAGCTGTTACGCATCATGGACGAGCTGGGGATGATGCTCGACGTCTCCCATCTCACTGACGAGAGCTTTCACGAGGCGCTCGACCGCTTCCAGGGACCGGTGCTAGCCAGCCACTCCAACTGCCGGGCCCTGGTGCCAGGTGACCGTCAGCTCGACGACGCCATGATCCAGCGCATGATCGATCGCGACGGCGTGATCGGGGCGGTCATGGACGCCTGGATGCTGCAACCGGGGTGGGTGCGGGGCGAGACGACGAACGAGAACCTCACCCTGGAAGCGGTCGCCGACCAGATCGACCACGTCTGCCAGCTCGCTGGTAACAGCCGCCACGCCGCCATCGGCACCGATCTCGACGGCGGCTATGGCATCGAGCAGACCCCCAACGACCTCGACACCATCGCCGACGTGCAAAAGATCCCGGATTTGCTTTGGAGACGGGGATATGGGGAAGAGGAAGTTGCGGCGGTGATGCATGGGAATTGGTTGAGGCTGTTGGAGCGGGGGTTACCGACCGGGTAGGCGCCCGCAGGAGATGAATACCCTTGCAGCGAGGCATGGGGATGGCTTACCGGCAATAATCCCGCACGATGCCGGAACCTGACTCCGGCCAGAGTTGGACCTGGATGCCCTTGTATCCGATGTAGAGGTGGCTTTCCAGCGATGTCTGTTCGAGCGAACGCACCGTGCCCAGGACACTGACCTCAACGCAGCTCGCTCCCACCTGGGTCGCGTCCTGCCATTGGATCTCGTCCCCCTTGCCAGCCAGCGCGAAGCCGGTGATCGTCGGTCCGTCGTACCGGATCTCGTTCTCGAGGAAGGTATCTGTGCGGGCAGTTGTGGAAACGGCCCCTCCTGTTGAGCAGACACTGGTGTACGTAACCTTCTCAGCCAAGATGAAGCCGAGGGCTTTGGCCTCGTCCTGCAGCCGTTGTGCATCCCAGCCAAGTGCGGACAGCACGGTCGCGCTGTCGATGACACCTGTGCCAGTGGCCGGGTCGAATGTCCTGGCTGCGTGGGCTAGCACCACTCGTGGCGCAACCAGTACACCGCTGACGAGACCACTCAGGAGCCGCCGTCGGGAGGCACTGCCGGCGAGAGAGCGACTCAGTGAATCGAATCGGCTAGCATCCATGGCTGTCTCCTAGTGCTCGGATCTTGGGAGGTTTCCCTGCTATTTGTGAGGCAATTGAATCAGTATCCGAGGGCAGGCCACCGCCCGCGCCACTCACCGGCCACGTCCGATGCGGTGCGGCGTGCGGTCGGGGCCTGCCGGTACCTGTCGATTCGGGCCTTTGCCAAACGACTACGTGATGCCACGGGGAGGAACCCCGTGGCGAGTGGCAAAGGAGGACGACCGTGAAGTACGCGTTGTGGATCGCGCAGGTGCTGCTGGCGCTGGCATTCGTGTCCGCAGGGGCGACGAAGCTCATCCTGCCAGGTGAGGCGCTGACGGCATTCTACCCGTTCCCCGAGCTGTTCATCCGCTTCATCGGGGTCTGCGAACTGCTCGGTGCGGTCGGGCTGATCCTGCCGGGGCTGCTGCGCATCCGCCAGGCGCTGACCCCGCTGGCCGCCGCGGGGTTGGCAATCATCATGGCCGGAGCCACGGTGACGACCCTCGTGATAGGTGGAGGAGCGTCGGCGCTGATGCCGCTGGTGCTGGGCTTGCTGGCGGTGTTCGTCGCCTATGGCCGCACACGGCCGTCACGGCGGTCGTCCGCAGTAGCGCCGCGGGGAGCCGCGCTTTCTGCGGCCAGCTAGGCTACGGGACGATCATCGGAGTGTGTCATGACTCCCGCAACCAGAAGCTCCAGTGAGGATCGGATACGCGCCTTGCTCGAGGAGCGGGTGCGGGCGATCCACAACAAGGATGCGCAAGCGCTCACCAACGCCTGCGCTCCCGACATCGTGTCGTTTGACGCGTTGCCGCCACTGCAACGGCTTGGGGCGGACGCCGTGCGGGCACGGGCCGAGGAATGGCTGGGATGGTATGACGGCCCGGTCGGCTACGACATTCGCGATTTGCGCATTGCCGCTGGCGAGGACATGGCCTTTGCCTCGTATCTGTATCGCGTCACGGGCACCATGACCAATGGCACGACGGTCGACATGTGGCTACGCTCCACCGTTTGTCTGCGCAGGGCAAATGGCGAGTGGCTCATTGCGCACGAGCACACCTCAGTTCCGTTCGACGCCGAGAGCGGCCGGGCCGCACTCGACCTGACGCCCTAGACCAACGGGGGTGAACCAATGCCCGAGCGCGAACCAATCGACGTCACCAACCTCGACCGCTACGGTAACGCGCCGCTACCCTGGAGTCGATCGCGCGATCTGCTTGCAGAGAAAGTACCGGGACCGGAGGTCCCGATGTACCTCAGCACGACTCGGTCGGATGGCCGCCCGCACACTGCAGGGATTGGGGCGCTGTGGCACGAGGGCGACCTGTACTTCACCAGCAACCCCGAAACCCGCAAGTCGCGCGACCTCGCGGCGAACCCGGCCTGCACGGTTGCCATGCGGCTGCCGGTGATCGATCTCGTCTTCGACGGCGAGGCGGCCAGGACGACCGACTCCGCGACGCTAGAGACAGTCGCGGCACTGTTCCGGGAGGGCGGGTGGCCAGCGGAGGTCGATGGCGACGCCATCACCGCGCCATTCAGCGCCCCGAGTGCCGGTCCGCCACCGTGGCATCTCTACCGCTGCGCGTTTCACACTGTCGTCGGGGTGGCAACCGAGGAGCCGCATGGTGCCACCCGCTGGCGCTTCGAGCGCGACCCACGGCCCCGACTCGGGTAGGGCGCGACGACCGCGTCTCGGCCGCCCCCGTGGCACCATCGTTCTGAATCTGATAGCGAGCCTCGGTTATCCCGAGGTCGACGGCGTGCGACGAAGACGTATTCGCGGCTGACGTTGGCGAATGGCTCG
>DASUQU010000327.1:0-2847 GCA_036280495.1 Thermomicrobiales bacterium
AAGGTCGTAATCGCCGAGTGATACCCCGCCGGACGTAACGATGAGGTCGACGCCCATGGCCTCGTCCAACCGGCCGGTCAAGTCCGCGACCGAGTCGCGCGCGATTCCAAGCATACGGACGTCCGCGCCCCAGGAGCGAGCAAGTGCGCCGATGACAAACGAGTTGCTGTCGCGGATCGTCCCGGGCGTCAAGCCCTCGCCTGGAGGTGCGACCTCATCTCCCGTGGAGAGAACTGCAACAAGAGGACGCCGATGGACCTTGACGTGCGCCTCACCGATAGACGCGATGAGACCGAGATCGGCCGGACGCAGTGCTTGCCCTCGGCGAGCCACGCGCGTGCCAACCGCGATGTCCTCGCCCGCCTCGCGAACATTGTCGAAGGGACGCGCGGCGCGATAAACGAGCACTCTGGCCTGGCCCGGTTCGCTGCGGGCCTGTGATGGATCGGTCTCCTCGAAGCGCACCACCGCATCGGCTCCCACCGGCAGCGCTGCCCCGGTCATAATCCGAATCGCCTCGCCAGCGCCAAGCGGAGGCACGTCACGTTGCCCGGCAGCGACATGAGCGGTAACGGGCAGTTCTGCCGGCGTCGACCATGTCGCCGAAGCCGTATCGGCTGCCCGCACCGCATAGCCGTCCATGGCTGAGTTCCGGAAGGGCGGTACGTCGTTGCGGGCAACGACATCACTCGCCAAGATCATGTTTGAGGCCTCGAGCAATGGCAGGGTGACCGGCTGTAGGGGCGAGAAGGCCGAGAGAATCTGCTCCAGCGCCGAGTCGACGTCGAGCATGCGCTCCACGTCTTCCCAGGGACGTTCGATCAGCGGCGTGTTTGGCTCCGGCACGTCGGTTGACCCTGTTGCCTTACGCCCCCGCTCCGGCCTCGCCGCCGAGGCGCGCCATCGCCTCGACGAGGTCCTGCACGGCCGTCGCCGACTTCCTGAGTGCGGCCAACTCTTCGGCGGTCAGCGAGAGCGGGATAATCTGTCGTACCCCTTCGCGGCCCAGCTTGACCGGGACGCCAATGAATAAGCCGTCGATGCCGTACTCGCCCTCGAGGTAAACGCTGCAGGGCAGAACGCGCCGCTTGTCGAGGAGGATCGAGTCGATCATTTCCACAACTGACGCGCCTGGCGCCTGGTAAGCGCTGCCGGTTTTCAACAGCGAGACAATTTCGGCACCGCCGTTGGCGGTTCTCTCTTCGAGGGCTTTCACCTGGTCGGGTTGGAGGATCTGCGTAATCGGCACACCGGCGACTGTCGAGTAGCGCGAGATCGGAACCATGGTGTCGCCATGGCCCCCGAGCACCATCGCGCTGACGTCCTCCACCGAGACATCAGTGGCCTCCGCGATAAAGGTCCGGAATCGAGCGGAGTCGAGCACCCCTGCCATCCCGATCACCCGCTCGCGTGGGAATCTTGCTGTCTCGAATGCCACATGGCACATGGCGTCGAGCGGGTTCGAGACGACAATGAGCACGGCTTCCGGGGACCGCCGCACGGCCTGCTCAGTGACGGAGCGCACGATGCCCATGTTGGTGCGCAACAAGTCGTCGCGGCTCATGCCAGGCTTGCGAGCAATCCCCGAGGTAATGACCACGACGTCGGAATCGGCCGTGTCCTCGTAGCCATTTCCCCCGGTGATCTCGCTGTCATAGCCCAATACCGGTGCGGTCTCGGCCAGGTCCAGGGCCTTCCCCTGGGGCAGACCTTCAACTATGTCGACGAGGACGATGTCCGCGTAGTCGCGAAGCGCGAGATACTGCGCGACCGCTCCACCGACCATCCCAGCGCCAATCACACTGACCTTGGGTCGTCGACTCCTGTGCCCGCTCATCGCCATCCCAGCCACGCCTTCCATCCCCGCGCAATGACCAGCCCCGGCCCGCGCGCAAACCTGATGCTCCAGTGGTCAAAAGGATACGCGGTCAGCGATTTACGCTGGACTAGTCAGCGTGAAAATCGTTAGGTCGGCTTGCAGGCGCTGCCTGGCTTACCGGCGGAGCCCTAGCACTACCGCGGCCCCATCGGAACGCGCTCGGGGCGCCGGCGGCTCGGCTTTACCATTATGGTCTAGGCCGTAGCATGAACGGACCCGAGAAACGACCTGAGTTTGCTGAAACCGATCTCAGAACGACCGCCACGCCCTGACCAATTGTGTTGACGCTGTACCGCGCTGATCCCTATAATCGCCTGGTGCCGTGCGGTTGCAATGGCCTTGCCCAGGTGGCGGAACTGGCAGACGCGCTAGCTTGAGGGGCTAGTGCCCGTTTAGGGCGTGAAGGTTCAAATCCTTTCCTGGGCACCGTGTCAGAGCCAGCGTCGGGCGATTAGCTCAGCTGGAAGAGCGCCACGTTTACACCGTGGATGTCAGAGGTTCGAGCCCTCTATCGCCCACCAGTCGCGACGGCGACCCGCGCCAAGGTAGCTCAGTTGGTAGAGCTCACGACTGAAAATCGTGCGGTCGGCAGTTCGAGTCTGCCCCTTGGCACCATCCAATCAGCTAATTCCCGCTCGGTTATGCCCAACTAACCGGCTTCCGTACCTTCCACAACCGGCAATTCGAAGCGCTCTCCCCATTCGTTCCAGGAGCCATCGTAGTTCGCCCAGGCCTCATGACCGATGCGATCCAGCGCGAAGAGAATGCCGGTTGCCGTCACACCACCGTTGCAGTAGGCAACGACCGGCATATCAGCCCGTACACCTCCCGCCCCGAGCACCTCTCGCAACTCGCCGTCTGACTTCCACGTGCCATCGTCATTCACAAGCGCTTTTGCCGGGATGTTGACCGCGGTCGGGACGTGGCCACCCCGCTCACCCCGCCGGATCGCTCCCGTGTACTGCGCG
>DASUQU010000328.1:0-13974 GCA_036280495.1 Thermomicrobiales bacterium
TAGCGAACGGAATCCCGGGTCAACTTCGCGGACGGGATAACCCGGTTGGTCTCGTCCAGAAGGAGATCGATCTCCCAATCCTCGGCAATGACCCTGTCGAGATTGCCGTCGTAGCGGGTATCAGTCGTGCCAATCAGGTAGAGGTCGTTCCAGGGGATGATGAAGAAAGGCCGCCCATCCTGTCGCGCTTCGGCGTAGAGCGCGTCTCTCGGCGCGCCGAGGAAGGGATCAACGACGATGTGGCTGCCCTTGCTCCCCCCGATCATTCGGGGCTGCTGCCCTCGATTGCAGCCGGCCAGCACGTCGTCGACCCAGGGTCCGGCGACGTTGACGACTACCGGAGCCGCGTACCGGAATGACTCGCCGGTCAAGACATCATTCCCAACTACGGCAGCAACACGGCCATTCTCCGTGAGGATGTCACGAACCTGATGATAGGTGCAGACCTCTGCACCGCGGGTGCGCGCATCGAGCACGTTCTCGAGGGCGAGCCGTTCCGCGTACTCGACCTGCGCATCGTGGTAGAGGGCAGCACCAAGCAATCCGGACTCGGCAAGACCCGGCGCCCGCCCCAGAACCGAGGCTCTGTCGAGCATCCGATGGCTCGGCAGCGATTTACCGCGCGACAAGACGTCATAGGCGACCATTCCGGCACGGATAAGCCACTGGCCGCGCTTGTCGCCGCGATAGATTGGCAGCAGGAGTGGCAGCGGTCGCACGAGATGCGGTGCAAGACGCAGCAGGCGCTCGCGCTCCCGCAGCGACTCGCGAACCAGTCCGACCTCGCGATGCTCCAAATAGCGCAGGCCGCCGTGAATCAGCCGCGTCGACCACGATGTCGTCCCGCCGGCGACATCGCCCTTGTCGAGGATCAGCACCCGTAGCCCGCGCAGGGCGGCGTCCCGGGCGATCCCCGCGCCGTTGATCCCGGCCCCGATGACGATGAGATCAAATCGATGCGAGGTCGGGCTCCCGTCGGGCGACAGCGAGTTTCCCGTCACGACCGCGGCTCGCGGCTCCGTACTGCCACCCCTGAATCACTCCTCGCCCGTTTCTTCAACGCCGTCGACATCGTACGGGGGGAAGCGGAAGGACATTCCTCGATCCAGAAGACCGCCGAAACCAAGACCGGCGAGGGTATCGGGCTCCACCCGCTCCCCCGTCATGATCCATGGCAGCACGACATCGGCAATCGTCGCTTTCGAGAACATCGAGCACGAGGCCAGATTGAAGATCGGCAACGTGCCGCGATAGGCCAGCCAGAACATGCTGCCCGGGTGCGCGGGAGCCCCGAAACGGACAATCTCGGCGCCGGCGACATCGAGCGCGCGCAGTGTGGGGTCGAGAGGGTCGATCGTGTTCCCACCGGCGGCCAGCACCAGATCGACCCCTTCACCCTCGAGGCGCTCGATCTCACTGGCTATTACCCCGGCATCCCGTGGCAAGTCGCTGAATCCGATGACCGAGCCTCCGTACCAACCGATCTTCTGCTCAACCGATGCCTGGAATCGGTCTCGCACCCGCCAGTCCGGACCCTCCGTGCTGATGACTCCCACCTGGAGCGGCCGGAACGGTCTGACTTGAACCACCGGCTCCTCGGCGGCGATCGCTTCGGCCTCGAGCAGCGTCGCGTCCGCGACGGCAACCGGAGTCACTTTGACTCCGGTGACGATCTTGCCCGGCACGACGGGAATCCTGTCCTCGAGCGTAAAGATGGCGACACCGGGCAAGCGGTTGAGTCGCAGCAATGCAGCCGCATCGACGCGGAGCAGACCCTTGGTGTTCGCCACGAGGTTGTAGCGGCTGAACGATGGGCCGCGGATCGTGAGACCCGGTCCCGCTACCGCCGATGCCAGGCGTGCGCCGGCGTCATCCTCGTGCACGTCGCCAGATTCGAGGACGACGGCGTGGACCGGACGATCAAGATCAGCGAGCAACGGGACATCGTCTCCACTCAAACGATGTCCCTTGCGGATGCGCTGGCCCCCGACGGCGACATCCTCGGTGATGACAACGCTCGATGTCTCGGGATCGGGAACCGGCTGACCGGGCCGAATGGTGATCGCGCGCACCGAAGCAGAGTCTCCTTTTCGAGGTTCTAACCGACGAGCCGGCGCACTTCGTCAGCCAGCGCCTCGCCGAGCTTGCGGTGTTCCTCCGCGTCGAAATGGATGCCGTCTTTCTCGCTGGAGACGATCACCGCCCCGGCGTCGAAGAACGGCAGATGGTGCCATCCCGCGGCTAGCCGGTAGTAGTTTGAGAACTGCCGCGATTTTTCACGCGCCCCTTCAAACATCTGGTCGAAGTCGGTCAAGGTCGATACCGCGGGTGGCGCCACGAGGAGCACCTCGGCATGGGATCCATCCGGGGCATGCGCGAACCGCCACGCCATATCCGCCAGCGCAGCGGCGCTCTGTGCAATATCCGACGCGCTGAGACCGAATCGACGCTTGAGATCATTCGTTCCCAACATGATGATGATCAGGTTAAGCGGCTGGTGCGATTCGATGCACGGACGCAACGAGATCAAACCGTTCCGTCCGGGTTCGATTGGATCGTCCCAGCGCGTCGTGCGGCCGTTGAGCCCTTCCTCGACCACGCGGTACTCCGCACTCAACCGGGTCGCCAGGACGCCGGTCCACCGCACGTGCGGTGGATACCGCCTCCTGGTGGCCGGGTCGTACCCCCAGGTATTCGAGTCGCCGTAGCAGAGCACAGTCCTCATGCGCCCTCGTCGCGATCTTCGCTGTCACCCGACAATTGGACTATACGTCTACCGGCCGCTCCGCCAGCGAAAGCTCGACGCGCATCGAGTTCAGCCCTCGTTGCACTGTCAACTGGACTCTGTCACCAGGCTTGTATTGGAACAGCGCCCCGACCATCGATTGCCGCTCACCGACTCGCTCCAGATCGATCGCGGTGACAATGTCGCCGACCTGCAGACCCGCCGCCTCCGATGGGCTACCCGGGACCACCCCCTGCACGTAAAACCCTTCTTCCACGGGAAGCGTCCACTGGGCGATGATCTGGTCGTCCAGGGGCACCAGTTGCAGACCGAGATAGGGGTAATCGACCGCTCCCTCGGCGATCAGCTCCTCGGCGACGCGGGTGACTGTTCGCGCCGGCACGGCGAAGAAGAGTCCTTGGGCGTCGACGATGCCGAGGGTATTGATGCCAACGACTTCGCCGGCCAGCGTCACCAGCGGTCCACCGGAGTTCCCCGGGTTGATGGCCGCATCGTGCTGGATCAGATTCAGCAGCTCTGGACCGCCGTTGTTGTCGGGGACCGTTCGGCCGAGCGCGGAGACGATGCCTTCTGTGACGGTGTTCGTGAAGGTCCCCAGAGGAGAACCGATGGCGAGCACGGCCTGTCCCGGAAGGAGGCTATCCGAATCGCCCAGGCGCGCCACGGCGGGCACCGGTGGGTCGACTTTCAGGACGGCAACGTCGCTGTTTGCATCGGCGCCGACGAGGGTGGCGGGCAACTCTCGCCCATCCTCCAGAACAACGAGAAACTCGCTCCCACCCTCCACGACGTGCTGGTTTGTGACCACATGCCCATCCTTGTCGAGGATGAAGCCGCTCCCGGAGCCGCTGGGTACTGCGTCGGTCTCGCCCTCTTCGATCTGCTCATTGATGACGGTCACCACCGCGGGTCCGATCTGCTCGACTACTTGGGTCGGCGTCAGCGCGGCCGATGCAGCGGCGGCGGTTTTTGGTTCAGGCAACGTCCTTGGCGGAGGCGGCATCGACGCCGCGGGCGGCACGGCAGACGGTTCCCCGGTGCACACGGCGTAGGCAATGAGTGGTCCTGCCTCGCCAGCGATGGTGTTCGGCACCGCGGTCCAGCCGAACCGGGCCACATCGCCATTTTGGTCGAGTTGGACCGTCGGGCGGGAAGTGGCCACGAATACCACCGGCGGCTCTGGCGGCGCCTCTTCAGGAGTCGTGGTTTCGGGAGGAGCCGGTGGCTCCGCTCCTTGCAGCTCATAGCCACCGCTGAGCAACACCTGGCCCGGCTCGCACCAGGCCGTCATCGGCCCACTGAACAGTGACTGGCCGAAGGTCGCCCCCTCTTGTGCCAACGAGGGAGTGACCGTAAGCGCCGGCACCATCACTACGCTTGCGATGAGTCGATTCATGAAACGCATCCAGTTCCTCCGCAAGGATCCAAATCACGGGCCGCCCTAAAGGATGCACTGTCAGGGCACGTTCGTGCCGCTCTCCGTCGTCGAAGGCTCCAGCCCGCCCGACGCACGAGTAGCCGAGTCTGCTGATCATCACATCTGTTTGGAAGACGGTGTTCGCCCGGAAGGAGCCATAAAGCACGGAGGCCGGTGCAAATCCCGGCCTCCGTCTCACTGGTACCCTGTGACCTCGATGATCATGCCGTTTCGGCGTAGGGAATCTCCTGCTCGCTGACGCTCATCAGCAGCGGCCGCGTGCGGTTGTTGATGACGTTGGCGTCGACAACGCATTTACGGACATTTTCCAGCGAGGGAATCTCGTACATCACGTCGAGCAGCACTTCCTCGATCGTCGTGCGCAGACCGCGGGCGCCCGTCTTGCGCTCCTCCGCTTGCTTGGCGGTGGCCTCCAATGCATCGTCGGTGAAGACCAACTCCACGTTGTCCAGCGCGAAGAACTTCTCGTACTGCTTGACGACCGCGTTCCGTGGTTCGGTCAGGATCCGGATCAGGTCAGGCCGCGTCAGCGTGTCGAGCGAGACGGAGACCGGCAGACGACCCACGAACTCGGGGATGAGTCCGTATTTCAGGAGATCATCGTGGGTCAGGAACTGCAGCGGGTTCTCGATGGCGACCTTCGCCTCCTCGGCGGAGGACCCGAACCCGATCGGCACCTGCTTACCGATCCGCTTGGCTACGATCTCATCCAGCCCCTCGAACGCGCCGCCGCAGATGAACAGGATGTTGCGAGTGTCGATCTGGATGTATTCCTGGTGAGGATGCTTGCGCCCGCTCTGAGGTGGGACGTTGGCAATGGTGCCCTCGATGATCTTCAGGAGCGCCTGCTGCACTCCCTCACCGGAGACGTCTCGGGTAATGCTCGGGTTGTCGGCCTTGCGCGCGATCTTGTCGATCTCGTCGATGTAGATGATGCCGGTCTGCGCCCTGGCGACATCACCGGCGGCCTGGATCAGCCGAAGCAAGATGTTCTCGACGTCTTCTCCAACGTAGCCGGCCTCCGTTAGCGCGGTGGCGTCGGCAATCGAGAACGGCACGTCGAGCAGCTTGGCCAGGGTCTGTGCCAGCAAGGTCTTGCCGCAACCTGTTGGTCCGACGAGCAGGATATTGCTCTTTTGCAGCTCAACGTCGTCATCGCCATCGAGCCCGGCGTTGATGCGCTTGTAGTGGTTGTAGACCGCAACGGACAGGATGCGCTTGGCGCGATCCTGTCCGATGACGTAGCTATTGAGACGCTCGTACAACTCGCGCGGCGTCGGGATGCCGGCGAAGGATGGCTCCACCCGCGGCGATGTCGGCTCCTCCTCTTCGATGATCTCGCGGCAAAGCTGCACGCATTCATCACAGATGTAGACCTGGTTTGGCCCGGCTATGAGCCGGCGTACCTCTTCCTGGCCCTTGTTACAGAAGGAGCACCGGTAATGCACCCGCCCACCTCGCGTCGTATTCATGCCGCCGCTCTCACTCATAGTCGTTGCCGCGTCGATGCTCGCGAGGACGGCGCCTCCGGATCATGCGCCAGCGGCGCGCCGCTGGCAAGAGGGGAATCCCTCTCCTAACCCTTGCCGCGTCCGTTTTCTGATGGCTCCGCCAGGTTCGCCACGCCCGCCAGGACCTTCGACGGCTCCAGCACTTCGTCGACGAGCCCGTACTCCTTCGCCTCCTCAGCGGTCATGTAGTAGTCGCGCTCGGTATCGTGCTTGACCTTTTCGTACGGCTGCCCGGTATGTTGCGACAGAATCTCGGTCAGCTTGGTCGTTAGCGACAGCGTCTCTCGCGCGACGACTTCGATGTCAGGGACCGCGCCGCGGAATCCGGCCGAGCCCTGATGGATCATCACCCGCGCGTTCGGCAGCGCAAATCGCTTGCCCTTGGCGCCTCCGGCCAGGAGCACCGCCGCCATGCTGGCGCTCATGCCCATCGTAAAGGTGGCGACATCCGGTTTGATCATTTGCATCGTGTCGTAGATGGCGAGGCCGGAATAGACCACACCACCCGGGGAGTTGATGTAGAGCTTGATGTCCTGGTCCGGGTCCTCATGCGCCAGAAAGAGCATCTGGGCGATGATCAGGTTGGCGATCTGGTCGTCGACCGGAGTGCCCAGGAAGATGATGCGGTCCTTCAGCAGCCGCGAGTAGATATCGAAGGCGCGCTCACCCCGGTTCGTACTTTCGACAACCATCGGGATGAGATTTTCAACTGATGGGATGTACATCTGGTCGGGTTCCTCTTCTCGTCTCGCCCGCTGCATCACCCGACCGAACCGACGCGGCGGCGATGTGCGGGGTGAGCTCATTTCTGTGCGGGCATTCTACTGTCAGTGGCCAGCGTGGCGGTAGGCACGGAACCGGGAAGTTCGTCCTGATTGGACGCTTCGCCGGAAACGCCGCCTCCAACGCCTCACCAGTAAAGTTATGTCACGATCAGTAACGCCTCGTCCAGCCTCAGCTGAGGCAGCGGCGACACGCTCCTTACGCGTCCTCGTCCTTCGTGCCCCCCTCATCCGCCTCACTGCTCGCATCAGCCTCAGACCCATCGTCCTCTGCGGCCACTGTCTCCTCGCCCGCGACGGACGACTCTGATTGATCGATCACCGGAGCCGTCCACGCGTTGACGACTGCTCCCCGTCCTTCGGTCGCGATCTCCACGAGACGATCGGTCAATTGACGCTCGAACAACTCCGACTGCAGCATGCCGCGCACGTAGTCGCTGCGGGCAAATGCTTCGGCTTGTTGCGGTTGTTCAGAAGTCTGGGCCGCGAGTGAGATTCGTTCGACCGCCGCGTCGACGTCGTCGTCACCGACCGCGATCCCTTCCTGCTCAGCGATGGTGCGCAGCAACAGTGAATTCCGCAGCCGCTCCTGAGCCGCCGGGCGCATCTCGGCCCGCAACTCCTCTTCGGTCTGGCCGACCGCCCGCAAGTAGCCTTCCAGGGGGACACCTTGCTGTGACAATCGACCACGGAGTCGGCGCAGGTCGTCCTCGACCGCGCGATCGACCATCGGCTCGGGGAGATCGATCCTGGCGCCCTCCGCAATCTTCGCGATGATCTGAGCCAGTGCCTCGCGCCGGGCCTCAGCCGTTCGCGTCTGGTGGAGTTCCTCGCGCAGTTTGCTCCGCAGCTCGCCGAGTGTATCGACGTCGCCGACAGTCTTGGCGAAATCATCGTCCAGTGGCAGCAGATCTCGCTCCTTGAGACCCTTGAGCGTGACGGAGTAGCTCAAGGTCTTGCCCCGCAGCGATTCGTCGATACTCTCGTCGTCCTCGGCGAACGGCACTGAGAACCCGGTCGTCTCCTCGACGCGCAGTCCCTTGATGGCATCCTCGATCGGCTCCAGGAGCCCGCTCTCGCCAAGGACGAAGACCGCGTCCACGACCGGCTCTTCGACGTTGGTCCCTTCCTCCTGGACGGTGTAATCGATGGTGACCTGATCGCCATTGCGGGGAAGTCGACTCTTCGGAGTCAGCTCGAGCCCCGCTCCTACCTGCAAGCCCTCGCCCTCTGGATCAATCCAGGGACTATGCGACTTGCGCAGCGCCTCGATCAGTTCGTCGACCGCGGCATCGTCCACCGCCGCGTCGACTGGTTCGATACGAACGTCTCGATACGCGCCGGGATCGATCTCCGGGTAAACCGGAACGACAACGGTGAAGGAGAGTGGCTCGTTCGAGCTGATGTCGACGCTCGGATCGCCAACGGGTACCAGATCTTCACGTTCGAGCGCCTGCCGGTAGAGATCGGACATGAGGAAGCGGTTGGCTTCCTCCAGAAAAACCTCGGGGCCGTACATTTGCTCGATCATCGCCTTCGGCGCTTTCCCTTTGCGGAAGCCCGGGAGGGTGATTTGGTTGCCGACCTTGCGCACTGCGCGGCGCATCGCCTCGGCCGACTCCTCTTCCTCAGCGGTAATCTCGAGCTGCACGCGGCTCTCGGGCAGCCGCTCCATCGTCAACTTCACGCGCGCGCGTCCCCTATCAATTCAATTGCACCGGGCGAAACGTCAAATCGACGAGTCGGCACAAATGGATCTACCAAAATGCCAGCAATGCCAGCGGGCCGCCGGAGGAGGCGGCCTCGATGCTCCGGAAACTCGCCGGTGGTTTGCCAACCGGTGAGTATAGCAGACGGTACCCGGGTCCCAATTCCGGCCTGAGAGCCCGTGGCGTCACCGCTGCTCGACCAGCAAGATCCACGCCGTGCGTCGACCGGCTGTCACGGGTTCGGTCCCGACTGACTGCCGCCTCCACCCATCGTCGCGGGAGACTGTACGGACGATGCGGCTTCGGTGGCAGTGGTATCGCAGCACCAGATCGTGTCACCACTAAAACTCTGTCTCCAGGGCATAGACTCCTCATATTGTGTCTCGTTGTCACATGATTGCAGGGGTTTTGTTCCCGTTGTAATGTGGTTGCCAAGCAAAGTGTGGACTTGGCGATGAAACCGCCTGTCCCATTCCCCGCTGCTCCCCGCTCTCAAAAATCGCACGACCCAACGTGGCCGAAGGGCCCGTTAGGTCGGACACGGTCTAGGCGATGTTGCTGTCGCGGGCGGGATCTCGGTCACCACTGGAGTGGTGAGCGGTCCCTATTCGAAGGCAGCCACCCGCACCCGACGGTGAGTGGGTGGGCTGATCCGGAGAACTGGTATGCATCGCAAGGGGGATGGGAAATGAAACGCGGTCGAGCTACCGTGCGCGCCAGGCGCAGGGCGCTGGCTGTCGCGCTCGCGCTGGCGGTGGCGAGTGCGGCGGTCGCGCCGGTTGCTCCCGGTCCGGCAGACGTCGCGCGTGCCCGGGGCGGGACGGGATTCATTGCCCACAGCGCCGACGGTGTCCTGCTTCGTGCGGAGCCGGCCTTTGGGGCGGAGGTCCTGACGACCGTCCCCGAGGGAACGCCCGTCGACCTGCGTACCGATGTTGCCGACACGGTCTACGATCCTGATGGGGTCACCCAGTGGTGGCCAATCAGTACCGGAGGCGAAGATGGTTGGGTCGCGGGCTTTTATCTCGACATCGAGGGATTCGCCGACTCATCTGCGTCAGATACGGCAGAGTCTGCCGATGTATCGACGGCGCCGGAAGCCGGGGCGTCACTCGGTGGCGAGGGCGCGACGGAACCAGAAGAACAGTTTCTTGCCACGTGGGATCTGGCAAACGCGGCCGCGCTGGTCGCGGAACCCGAGGGCGTCAATTTGCGGCAGGATCCAGGCTCGAGCAGCCCGGCCGTGAAGGCGCTTTCCTACCAGACGATTGTCGACCTGCGCGTCGATGAGGTCGATACGGTGTACGCTGAAGGAAGCCGCTGGTGGCCGGTCGAGATCGACGGTCTCCTTGGTTGGGTAGCCGGTCAGTATCTGGCGCCCGCGGAGTCGACCTGGACTGAGCCGGAGGTCGCTGCGGACGCGGCGGTTTCCGAAGCGCCGTCGAAGGTGGCCGACTGGTTCGAAGCCGGGTCGTATGTGCTCGCGGACACTGACGATGGGTCCGGACTCAATATCCGCGCCGATGGCGCCCCAGACGCCGAGCGAATCGGTATAGTGCCTGAGAACGACGTCGTCCAGGTCATGGATGGACCCTACAACGACCCCATCGGCAATCCGTGGTACCTGATCACTGACGGCGACGTTACGGGCTTCGTCAGTGGCTGGTATCTCACGCGCGCGGATCAGCCCGGGGAGGATCTCGCCAACACCGACATCCCATCGAAAGTGACAATTCCCGGTCTGGCCACGGGAACGTTCCAATATCCGCTCGAGTCCTGGGTCTTCACGCAGTCGTTCGGTTGCAGTCCCTTCGCGTTCGAACCCTGGAACTCGTCGATCGGCTGCAACTACCACAACGGCGTCGATCTCGCCGCCAACTCCTATACACCTCTCCTTGCCGCGGACGGCGGAACGGTCGAGTACGCCGGTTGGTGCGACTGCGGTCTCGGCTACTACGTGAAGATCGACCACGGCAACGGATTCAAGACGCTCTATGGGCATATGGCGGAGATGCCGTGGGTGTCGACTGGAGACGCGGTCGCGAAGGGTGATGTGATCGGCCCGGTTGGCAGCACCGGGTTATCAACCGGCCCGCACGTCCACTTCATCATGGAGGTGAATGGGATCGCCCAGGATCCGCTCGCCTACATTTCCTAGTCTTCTCGCTTGGTAGCCAACCGGAAGGGTGGGGTCACGGACCCCACCCTTCCGGTTGGATCGCTCCGGGCCAAAGAGCGCTGCTGATGCGCTATGATGGCTAGGCCTTCCAGCACGCCAGGGACGTTCGCCACCGGGTCCCGATGGCACGCGTCGTCGCGAGCGACTGGCCGGCCGTATCCGTGCCGTGCTCGCACTGTCACATCGCTTTCGCTGTTCGGAGACGGTCATGGATGCCGGGATCCACATCCACGGAGCGGTCGATTCAGAGTTCCAGGCAATCCTGAGCCCTGAGGCTCTGGCCTTCGTCGCCGCTCTCCACCGCCGCTTTGGTGCGCCACGCCGCGAGCTGCTACGCGCTCGTGACGAGCGCCAGACCGCAATCGATGCCGGCACTGAGCTCGAGTTCCTGGCAGAGACGAAATCCGTTCGGGATGCAGATTGGCAGGTAGCTTCGGCGCCCGCTGATCTTCTCGACCGCCGGGTCGAGATCACCGGCCCCTGCGATCGCAAGATGGTCATCAACGCCCTCAACTCCGGGGCCAACGTGTTCATGGCCGACCTGGAGGACGCGTCGTCGCCGACCTGGAACAACGTCGTCGACGGCCAGCGGAACCTCTTCGATGCCGTGCGCCGCACGATCTCCTTCCAAAACCCGGACGGTCGCGAGTACGCGCTGAACGCCGAAACGGCAACACTCCTCGTCCGCCCCCGCGGCTGGCATCTCGACGAACGCCACGTCACCATCGACGGCGAACCGGTGTCTGGCAGCCTGTTCGATTTTGGCCTCTATTTTTTCCACAACGCCCAGGAGTTGATCGACCGCGGCTCGGGCCCGTACTTCTACCTGCCCAAGCTGCAAAGCCATCGCGAGGCGCGGCTGTGGAACGACGTCTTCACCTATGCTCAGGATGCCCTCGGTATTCCGCAGAGAACGGTGCGGGCGACGGTTCTGATCGAAACCCTGCCCGCCGCCTTCGAGATGGACGAGATTCTCTACGAGCTGCGCGACCACGCCTCCGGTCTCAATGCCGGCCGCTGGGACTACATCTTCAGCGCCATCAAGACGTTCCGCGCTCGCAAGGATCAAGCGCTCCCGGACCGGGTGCAGATCACGATGACTGTGCCATTCATGCGCGCCTACACCCAGCTCCTGGTCAAGACCTGCCACCGGCGCGGGGCGCACGCCATTGGGGGCATGGCGGCCTTCATCCCCTCGCGACGTGACCCGGTTGTCAATGAGACGGCGTTCGCCAGGGTGCGGGAGGACAAGGAACGGGAGGCCGGTGATGGCTTCGACGGTACCTGGGTCGCCCACCCGGGGCTTGTTCCGGTCGCCATCGAGATCTTCGATCGCGTACTCGGCGACCGTCCTCACCAGAAGGACCGCCAGCGCGACGACGTTCAGGTCGAAGCAGCGCAGCTTACCGATCTCACCGTCCCCGGGGGCCAGATCACTGAGTCCGGGGTCCGCGCCAACGTCAGTGTCGCCCTGCAATACCTCAATGCCTGGCTGCAGGGGACCGGCGCCGCGGCGATCAACAACTTGATGGAAGACGCCGCCACCGCGGAAATCTCCCGAGCCCAGCTCTGGCAATGGATCCACAACCGCGCGGCGACGGAGGATGGCCAGCCGATCACGAGCGAGCGCTATGCTCAGGTCCGTGACGAGGAACTGGCGAAGCTCGGTGGCGCCGGGAGCGACCGCTATCGGGATGCGGCAGAGATCCTCGATGGACTGGTGCTCGCCGAGGATTTCACCCCGTTCCTCACGATCCCGGCATACAGATACCTCGATTAGCAAAATGCTCGCCTCCGACGTCACCAGCGGTAACGCCCGTCCGACTTCTGGCTCCGCCTGGCGCATGGGCGAGATCGAAGTCCTCGACCGTCAGACGTTCGTGGCGCGGCTCGGATTCCTCTTCGAGGGATCGCCCTGGATCGCGGCCGAGGCTTGGGACTCGCGTCCCTGGCACACCCGTGACGCGCTCCACGCCGCGCTGCTGGAGGTCGTGGCGCGGGCGAGTCAGGAGCGCCAACTCGCCCTGATTCGGGCGCATCCCGACCTCGTCGGTCAAGCGGCCGTCGCCGGAACACTGACGCGCGAATCGACTTCCGAGCAACGGGCGGCCGGTCTCGATCCGGACCGTCTCAGCAAAGAGGAGATTGGGTGGTTCCAGGAGGCCAACGCGAAATACCAGGCCAAATTCGGTTTCCCGTTCGTCATCTGTGCGCGGGAAAACAAGAAGGACGCCATCGCCACCGGGCTTGTCGAGCGGTTGAGCAATGACCGCCGCACGGAAATCGAGACGGCGCTACGAGAGATTGGGCGGATCGCCTGGCACCGTCTCAGCGACGTGGTGGAGGATGACTTGACGACCCCTGACACAGATACGGAGCGCCGAGATGCTCAGTACGCCTTCGAGGTCTCCTACGGGAAGCATGGCGTCCCGGTCTACCGCGTTTTCGCAACACCATTGAGGGACGTGGCGCCGATTCCCGAGTCGTCGTTCACCGGCCGCGACAACAATCTGCTCGCCTGCGAAGTCGACGTCGAGGTCTTCGGCGATGAGTTTCTTCCCGCCTACACTCACGGCGACAACACGATGCTCGTCGCCACCGACAGCATGAAGAACTTCATCATCAGGGAGTCCCTGACCTACCCAGGGGCAACGCTGGAAGGTCTTCTCCACTATTTGGGTATCGGATTCGCGGCCACGTATCCGCAAATGCATACGCTGACCTTGACCGGGAGAGAAATTCCGTTCTCCCCGGTGGTCGTTCCGGACGGAGATGGCGGCCACCGACCCGGTGCCAACCTCTTCAGCCACGGTCGCGGCAACCGCGCCTTCGCATCCGTTTCGATCGAGAAGCGCGGCGACGAGATCGTCGTTAGCGGGCATGATTGCGGTCTCACCAGCATCGAGCTGATGAAGCTGACCGGTAGCGCCTTCACCAGCTTCGTCCGCGACGGCTACACGACGCTACCGGAGCGCGGCGATCGCCCGCTCTACGTCTCGATGGACGTGGGTTGGCGGTACGCCGATCCGCAGGAAATGCTCGATCTGTCCAGAAGACGCTACGTCCCAGCCGAGCAGATGCGTGACCTGATCGCGGCGATATTTGATGATTTCGTGTCGGAGTCGATTCAGCATCTGCTGCACGAGATGGGACGGCGCGCGTTGGAGCGCTTCCCACAATTGACTGCTCTACAGTTCGAGGCGCTGAACCGCACCAGGGATCCCTACGGTCAGCGCGAGGACGAACCCCGAGTGAAGGTGTACAGCGATCCCTTTCCTGCCTATGGCAGGCTGACCTTGGCCATCCGCCGCGCATAGGCGACCGCAGGTCCGATCAGGAGACGCCGCCGATGGCTGGACGACTCACCACGCACGTGCTCGATACGGTCCATGGCCGACCGGCCGCGGGATTGGCGATCGAGCTCTATCGCATCGACCCCGAGAGCGACGGGCGAGAGCGGTTGCAGGTCGTACGCACCAATGCCGAGGGCCGGACCGATGGTCCGCTCCTGACCGGGGACGCCCTGCGCGCCGGGATCTACGAGCTGGTCTTTTGCCTGGGAGACTATTTCGCGGCGGTCGGGCGGGCGAACGCTCCGATCCCCTTCCT
>DASUQU010000329.1:0-2904 GCA_036280495.1 Thermomicrobiales bacterium
GCGTCCCGCAGCTCCTGCTGGAGGCGCTCGATCTCCTCCCGTTGCTCCTGCATGTTCTCGACAAACTCTCTCGTCGAGCGGGCCAGCTCGGTGCTGAAAATAAGTGGTCGCGGACCGCGGCCGTGCTTCCCGATAGCGCCGAGGGAGTCGGGGCGCGGATGGGCATACGGTTCATCGTCTCCACTCGAGATGACGGTGGCCAGCGAGTTGACCGCGCGCAGGAAGAGATCGGTGAACTCGGCACTGCCGTGATGACAGGCCTTGGCGACGTCGGCTGCGAACGTCTCCCGGGCGGTCGTCACCAGTGCCTCGTGATCTTCTTCGCGATTCGAGTCCAGACCGGTGTAGTGATTGAGGAGATAGCGTTCCGACGGAATATTCAGATCGCCACCGAGCAGGATCTTCACCCCCCGATAGACAAGCCGCAGAATGACGGAGTGCCCATTCTTGGTCTTGCCGTCGTCGCCGAACCAGCGCAGGACGGGACGCTCGTCGATGGTCTCCGGGACCGGCCCCAGCACCTCGATCCGCAAGTCCTGCCCCTCCTCGTAGCCAGGGAGGAAGCGGTCCTTTGCGGTGAGCGCCCGGATCGGCCCGACCCGACCGCCGTCTATCGCGTCCCTCAGCATTCCCGGGTAGCGCTTTCGCCCGATGAAGGCCGGATCGGCCAGTCGCTGGTGCAGCGAGGCGTCGTCGAGGATGAGATCAGTCAGATATCTGTTTGCTCCATGCTTCCGGCGCTCTCCCAGCAGAGGTTCGCCGGCGCGCTCCACGAGACCGTTGTGGTAGAGGGTTCCGAAGGTGAAGTCGGGTTCGGCGAAGAGCCCCGCGAATCCCCCGTAGTGATCCTGGTCCGAGTGCGAGATCACGGCCGACTGGAATGCGACAGGCTCATCGCTCGGCAGATCGAACCGCCAGCTCAAATAGAAGAGCATGTTGCCGAACCGGCCGGCGTCGACCAGGAGAAGCTCGTTATCCGGTGTCACGACGAGCGCACCATCCCCCTGTCCGACATCGACGAAATCGACCTCGAGCAGCCGCTCATCCTGCAACTGGTCTTTCCTGATCCAGCCGTTCTCGTTGCGGCCCCGGACGCGAGTCCACTCGCCCGAGTCTTCGCCGAGAAAGCCAACCCAGTCGCCCCAGATCAACTGCTGCACTGGCTTGGAGCGGGAGTCCGGCTCGGCGTGGAGATAGCGGGTGGGATAACCGGCGAACGCATGCGTGGGCATCGGTACCACCTCGAAGCCGCTTGCGCAAAGGAGCAGGGAGCAACGGGAGCACTCTATCAGACGCCGCGTGGTAAATGAACCCTCGATGATGCAATTACACGATGACACGACATTACGCCGGACATCGTTGGCTCTACCCGGCGAGCCAAGGACCCGTTAGCCCGGAAAACAGATCAAACAAACGGCCCTTGAGCGTAACGCTCAAGGGCCGTTCTGAACCTGTGGTTAATACGCAACAGCGGCGTTAGACCCCGGCTTGGGCCTTCTGCGCCGCCCGCTTCGCACGGAGCGCGGCGTGGGCATGGGCGCTACCGCGACGGCGGCTCTCGACGCTATCCGCCGGGATGGCGGTTCCGGTCCGTTTGGACGCCCGGCGGCCAATCGTGGTCTTCACAACTTCGGCGAAACAGGAGACGCGCTTTTCCTCATCGGCAGGAAAACGATCCGCGCATATCTCAATGCCGTCGATGAACGCCCGATGCTGGTCAGGACCTTCGAGCGCTGCCGCAGTGGGCGGTGTCCCCGGTTCGTAAAGGCTGATATCGTGGTTTTGGGACAATATGCGCTCCTTTTCTCTGCTCGACACCTACGACCCATCCGCTAATAGTACTAGATACCCTTACAAAGAGTCAATATTGATGAAATCACCCTTAGGTGTTGCTTCAGCGGTCGGTGGTGGTCTTCCTCAGCCCGCCGAATAGCTAGGGTACGTACACCCGTAGCCATCTCATGTCTGTTTAGGTAGGCAATGACCGGCCGGGGCATGCCCCCGGCCGGTCAGGCTCAAGACTCTCCTGATGCGGTATTGCCCGCGAACTGGAATGGTCTAGTAGCGGCTGCCGTAGCTCGGTGCGGACGCGCGCTTCTCCTGGAAGCACTCGCGGCAGTAGACCGGCTTGTCATTCCGCGGCTGGAAGGGGACTTCCGTCTCCTTGCCGCAGGCGGAGCAGACGGCCGGATACATCTGGCGCGGCCCGGATGAATATCCCCCGCCGCCAGAGGAGTAGCCGCCACCGCCGGAATATCCGCCGCTGGAATAGCCACCGCCCCCGCGGGAGTAGCCACCTGAGGAGCTACCGCTATCGTAGCCACTGGCCGCGCGCTGAGCCTTGCGCTCCGCCCGGCAATTGGCGCAGCGCTGGGGCTCGGAGTAGCCGCGCTCCGCATAGAACGCCTGCTCTCCGGCCGTAAAGGTGAATTCCTGGCCGCAATCGCGACAGGTGATCGTTCGATCGGTCAACTCGCCGAAACCTCTCTCGCCGTGGTTTTCCACGGCACGTAACGAATAAAGAACCTCAGGAACGGTTTCGGCGGAACAGGACGTCAGGATTCGCAGTCGCGCGGATCCAAACGAACACCTATGCGTCGATATCGTCTGGGTCAAGGAACTATACCACATTCTGCTGATGATTGGCAGTCGGTGTCGCGGCGTGTGCGCCAGAGGCAGAGAGCGCCGTCGCCGCGCGAATTGGTGCCAGCCTCGCCCAACGCTGGACATGCCGGATTGGGCCGTTGGGCAGGGGTAGGCGCCACAGGTGCGGCCATTTCGCGGCCATGCGGCGATCAACTCTGTGTCGTGCTCGTCTCGAACCGCAACATCACTGGTGAGATTCGGTTTGTGCACAGAGCGGGCGCCTAGGTTTCGCCTACTGTGGCTTGGCTGGATAATAGC